>NZ_JBEXSZ010000004.1:0-124406 GCF_040613865.1 Streptomyces sp. NPDC006197
CGATCAGGCCGGGCGTCGCGAGCCCGGCCTGATCGGCAAGACACCCCCTAGGACGCCACCAGCTCCACCTCGAACCCGTCCTCGTCCTCCAGGTACGCCGCGTAGTGCCCCGCCCCGCCCGCGTACGGATGCCGGTCGGCGAACAGCAGGCGCCAGCCGTGCGTCGGTGCGTCGGCGGCGAGCCGGTCGACGGCGGACCGGTCGCCCGCGTGGAAGGCCAGGTGGTTCAGGCCCGGGCGGAGGCGGTCGTGGTGGTCCGACGTACGGGCCGGGGACTGCTCCACGACCACGTAACAGGAGCCGAGCGCCCAGCTGCGGCCGCCCTCCCAGGACTGGAAGGGCGCGTACCCGAGCGCCCCGAGCAGCCAGCCGAGGCTCCGCTCGGCCCGAGCCAGGTCGCCCACCCACAGCTCGACGTGGTGGAGCGACCCGACCCGCGCCGCCGTCACAGCTCGCCCAACTGCTCGGGAATCGGCGCCGAGTGGACGACCGTCAGGCCCGACACCGCACGCGTCAGCGCCACGTACAGCCGGCGCAGGCCCGTCCGCTCGTCCGGTTCGCCGTCGACGACGGCCGCCGGCTCGTCCAGGACCACGTAGTCGTACTCCAGACCCTTCGCGAGCGAGGCCGGGACCAGCGTGAGGCGCGACTCGGCCGTCGTCTCCTCACCGGGGGAGAGGTACGCCAGACCGGCGGCCGCCAGCGCCTCCGCGAGCGGCGCGATCCGCGCGTCCGCGGCGATCAGGCCGATCGAGCCCTCGTGGGTCAGGGCCTCCACGCAGGCCGCGACCACCTCCGTGTCCAGCTCTTCGGCCGACCGGACGGAGAGGGACCCCGGGTTCTCCCGGACCGACTCCACCGCCGCGAGCCCCGGCGACATGTGCGGAAGGAGCCGCGAGGCGTACGCGATCACCTCGCGCGGCACGCGGAAACCGGCCGTCAGCTCCTCCACCACCGCCTCCGGCTTCCCCAGGTGCCCGAGCGCCTGCGCCCAGCTCTCCGTCGCCCACGGCGTCGTGCCCTGCGCCAGGTCGCCCAGGACCGTCGCCGAGCCGGTCGTGCAGCGGCGGCCCACCGCCCGGTACTGCATGGGGGACAGGTCCTGCGCCTCGTCGAGGACCACGTGCCCGAGCGAGTGCGTCCGCTCCACCAGGTCCTTCGCCTCGTCGATGAGGACGGCGTCCGCCGCCGACCACTTCGCCGTCTTCACGCTCCGCGCCGGCTTCGCCCACAGCAGCAGCTTCTGCTCGTCCTCGGTGAGCAGCCCCTCGGCGTGCTCGGCGAGGAAGTCGGCGTCGCCCAGCAGTCGCAGGACCAGCTTCGCGGGCTCGACGAGCGGCCAGCACTCCTTCACGACGGCCTTCACCGCCGTGTTCCGCGCGACCGCGTTCTGCACGCGGTCGTCGGGCGCCTCGCCGGCCTCCTCCATCCGGACCAGGACGGCGTGCGCGATGCGCTGCGGGAGGGCCTCGCGGGCGGCGCCGTACCGGATGTCACGGTCGAGCAACTCCCTTACGATCTCCTCAAGTTCGTACGCGGGGACCCGCCAGCGCCGCGAACCGCGCACCACCATCAGGGGCTCCTTCGGCAGCGTCACGTGCGAGCGGACCGCCCGCCGCAGCACCTCCGCCATCCGGGCGTCGCCCTTCACGACCGCCGTCGCCGCCTCGTCCGCGCCCCGCACCTCGACGTGCGCGACGAGGTCGTCGACCGTCGCCTGCTGGACCTCCAACTCGCCGAGCGCGGGCAGGACCTGCTCGATGTAGTGGAGGAAGGAACGGTTCGGCCCGATGACCAGGGTGCCGGTGCGGGCGAGCCGCTCCCGGTGCGCGTACAGCAGATAGGCGACACGGTGCAGACCGACGGCCGTCTTTCCCGTCCCCGGGCCTCCCTGCACGCACACCGTCCCCGACAGGTCGGAGCGGACGATCCCGTCCTGCTCCGGCTGGATGGTGGCGACGATGTCGCGCATGGGGCCGACGCGGGGCCGCTCGATCTCGGCCTGGAGCAGCCGGCTCGTCCGCTCCAGCTCGCCCGGGTCGGAGAGGTGCTCGTCCTCGTACGCGGTGAGCTCGCCGCCCGTGTAGCCGAAGCGGCGCCGCAGGCCCACGTCCTGCGGGTCCTTCTTCGACGCCTGGTAGTACGGCTGCGAGACCGGCGCGCGCCAGTCGATCACCATCGGGTCGCCGTCGGCGTCGTGGACGTGCCGCCGCCCGATGTAGAAGCGCTGCCCCTCCTGCGTGGTGTGCAGGTAGTCGAGCCGCCCGAAGAAGAGCGGGGTGTCGGCGAGGTCCGCGAGTGCCTTGATCCGGTCCTCGATCTGCCGCCCGAGCACCAGGGAGTTGACCCAGTTCGCGGTGACGTCCTTGATGTCGAGCGCCTCGACGTCCTCGCGCATCGCGCGCAGCGCGGCGCGGGACGAGGTCAGATGGGCGCGCTCGCGCGCGAGCGGGTCGTCGAGCGCACCGGGAACGTCGGATGCGGCGGATGCGGACACGGTGAAGCCTCCGGGCAGGTGGATACGCGGACACGACAGAGTGGCCGCCGGTTTCCGACCGGGCGGCGGCGCTCCACGGGGGGAGGCGGGGGAAGCGGGCAAGTGTAGCTCCGGGCACGCGGCGGGGCGAACCGTTTTCACCCCTAGGGGGCGTCTCGCCCCCTAGGGGCGTCATCCGACGCGAGGCGGACCCGGATTCCGTCCCCAGGCCGATGTATCCGCAATGTCCGGATTCCATCATGGAGGCATGACCGCGACGACCTTCCCCCTCATGACCACCGTCCCCCGCCCCCGCCGCCTCACCACCGCCCTCCGCGCGATACGCGCCTTCGGCGGCGCGGCGGCCGCGGTAGCCCTCCTGGGCGACTACGGCCCGCCGGAGGCGGGGGTCCGCAACCCCCGGCCCGAGTACGCGTCAGGCCCCGACTGAGTACGGGAACGCCTGGGCGGGCCGGCCGCGCCCTGATGGGATCGAGCCATGACGACAACGCCCGCGACGTCCGCCACGCCGGCGCCCCCCGTGGCCGACGACATCGCCCGCACCACCCGGCGCCTGCGCCTCACGGCCCTCGGTGGCTTCGCCGTCCTCCTCGCGCTCTTCGCCTTCACCGTGGTGCTGGTGCTCGGCGACGCCATCGACGGGGACGGCGCCGCCGGAGCCTTCACCGACGCCGCGTTCTGGACGTTCCGCGTCGCCGCCGTGAGCGGCCTGGTCGCCCTCGCCGCCCCTCGGAACCTGCTGGCGACCACGCCTCGCCGGGCCTTCGTCATCGCCCAGTACGCCCTCGGGCTCGTCGGAGTCGTCCTCCAGCTCGTGGACTGAGCCCCTACGGCGCCAGCAGCTCGTCCGCGTCCACGATCCGGTACGCGTAGCCCTGCTCCGCCAGGAACCGCTGCCGGTGCGCCGCGAAGTCCTGGTCGATCGTGTCCCGCGCCACCACCGAGTAGAAGTGCGCCTGGTGACCGTCCGCCTTCGGCCGCAGCACCCGGCCCAGGCGCTGCGCCTCCTCCTGGCGGGACCCGAAGGTGCCCGACACCTGGATCGCGACCGTCGCCTCCGGCAGGTCGATCGAGAAGTTCGCGACCTTCGACACGACGAGCACGTTGATCTCGCCGTTGCGGAACGCGTCGAAGAGCTTCTCCCGCTGCGCGTTCGACGTCTCGCCCTTGATCACCGGCGCGTCCAGGTGCTCGCCGAGCTCGTCCAGCTGGTCGATGTACTGCCCGATGACGAGGATCTGCTGCCCGGCGAACTTCTTCACCAGGGCCTCCGTCACCTTCCGCTTCGTCGCCGTCGTCGCACAGAAGCGGTACTTCTCCTCCGCCTCGGCCGTCGCGTACGCGAGCCGCTCCGCGTCGGTCAGGTTCACCCGCACCTCGACGCAGTCGGCGGGCGCGATGTACCCCTGCGCCTCGATCTCCTTCCACGGCGCGTCGAACCGCTTCGGCCCGATCAGCGAGAACACGTCGGACTCCCGCCCGTCCTCCCGCACGAGCGTCGCGGTCAGCCCGAGCCGCCGCCGCGCCTGCAGGTCGGCGGTGAACTTGAAGACCGGCGCGGGCAGCAGGTGCACCTCGTCGTAGACGATGAGGCCCCAGTCCCGGGAGTCGAAGAGCTCCAGGTGCGGGTAGATCCCCTTCCGCTTGGTCGTGAGCACCTGGTACGTGGCGATGGTGACCGGCCGGATCTCCTTGCGCGTGCCGCTGTACTCGCCGATCTCGTCCTCGGTCAGCGAGGTCCGCTTCACCAGCTCGTGCTTCCACTGCCGCGCGGAGACCGTGTTCGTGACGAGGATCAGCGTCGTCGCCTTCGCCTGGGCCATCGCCCCGGCCCCGACCAGCGTCTTGCCCGCCCCGCAGGGCAGCACGACGACGCCGGAGCCGCCGTGCCAGAAACCGTCGACGGCCTGCTTCTGGTACGGGCGCAGTGACCAGCCGTCCTCGGCGAGGTCGATCCGGTGCGCCTCCCCGTCGACGTACCCGGCGAGGTCCTCGGCCGGCCAGCCCAGCTTCAGCAGCGTCTGCTTGATCTGCCCGCGCTCGGAGGGGTGCACGACCACGGTGTCCGCGTCGATCCGCTCCCCGACCAGCGGCTGCACCTTCCTCGACCGGAGGATCTCCTCCAGTACGGGCCGGTCGGTCGTGGTCAGCACGAGCCCGTGCGTGGGGTGCTTGGAGAGCGTGAGCCGCCCGTACCGGGCCATGGTCTCGGCGATGTCGACGAGCAGGGCGTGCGGCACGGGATACCGCGAGTGCTCGACGAGCGCGTCGACGACCTGCTCGGCGTCGTGCCCGGCGGCCCGCGCGTTCCACAGCCCCAGCGGCGTCACCCGGTAGGTGTGGATGTGCTCCGGCGCCCGCTCCAGCTCCGCGAACGGCGCGATGGCCCGACGGCAGGCCTCGGCGAGCTCGTGGTCGACCTCCAGGAGCAGCGTCTTGTCGCTCTGGACGATGAGTGGCCCATTCACGTGAGAATCAGGTCCTTCCCGGGCCGCTCCGACGACGGCCAATCCTCCAGTCTGCCCGATCCGGGGCCGGTACGGGACGGTCGTCGACGCGGTGTGCGCCGCCACGGCCTCCCGGCATGAGCATCCGGCACATGCCGGATGAGTAGGTGTACGGATGGACGGGCCCGGCCGGCGGCGGTGGGATGAGGGGCATGCCACCGATCCCCGGGGCCGGGGACCGGTCCGCGTCCGCCTCCTCCGCGCACGACCCCAACTGGTGGGCGGCGATGCTGACCGGGGCCTTGGGCGGACCGCTGCTCGCGCTGCTCGTCGGGAGCAGGCTCGGCCTGCTGCCGGCGCACCCGGTCGTGATCGCCGCCTGTCTGCTGCTGCCGGTGACGGTGGCGGTCCCCATCTGGTTCCTCGCGCGCACCCTGCGCCGGCGGCCGCTCAGGCGGGTCCTCGCCGGGCTCGCGTGCGCCGTCGGCCTCGCCTGTCCCGCGCTGGCCCGCCTCGTCGAGGGCGTGCTCCCCTGAGGAGCGGGATCACACCTGGTCGTCCGCCAGTTCCGCCACGCCCGTGATCCGGTGCAGGGGGTACGTGCGGACCTCGTCGGCCGTGTGGTCGTAGCCCGTCACGAAGCCGCCCTCCACGCGGACCGGGGCGATGACGCGCTGGCTCGCCGCGCCCTCCGCGTTGACGTAGCCGATCCAGACGGCCGAACCCGTCATCGCCGCCGCCTGGACCGTCGCCAGGGTCTCGGCGGCCGAGGTGCGGGGGAGGCCGCCCGCCGACGCCACGGGCGCCGCCGGTTCCTTCCGCACCGCCGTCGCCGCCCGGTCGCCCGCCCGGATCGCCTTCACCGCCGCGCCGAGGAGCGTCGTGTCGGGGACCGGCGGGCCGTCCGGGACGGGCACCGGGGCCGTACGGGCGGGCGTGCGGTACGCGTCGGCGCGGGTGACCAGGACGTCGCCCTCGGCGGACTCGGCGGCCGGGGCGTACCCCATCGACCGCAGCCCGTCCAGCAGCGACGCCGGGTCCGTCTGCGCGGCGAGCACCGTCGGCGCGAGGCGGCGCAGGCCCAGGGCGGCGGAGCGCCGGTCGGCCAGGATCTCGCCGAGCACGGTGTCGTCGTCGCAGCGCACGTACGCGGAGGCCGCGCCGATCCGCAGATGGCCGTGCCTCCTGGCCACGTCGTCGATCAGATACGCCAGCGGCTGAGGCACCGGCGTCCGGGAGTGCGCGGCCAGGAAGTCGTGCAGGTCGGAGGCCGACCGCCCGGAGTCGAGGGCGCGCCGCACGGAACCGGGCGTGAACCGGTACACCGTCGCGCCACCCTTCGATTCCACGTCCGCCAGGACCGCGAGCGCGTCGGCCAGCGGCCGCCGCAGCGGCCCGGGCGCGACGGCCGTCAGGTCGGCCTGGAGCAGCACGTGGTCGACGGCCTCGGGAAGCAGTGGCGCGAGCAGGGTCGCCGCCCGCCCGGCGGCCACCGACAGCTCGACCCGGCCCCCGTGGTCGGTGGGCGTCGCCGCCTCCGCGAGCGGCAGGTTGAGCAGCGCCCGGGCGGGGGACGCGAGCGCGCCCCGGCCCGTGATCCCCAGCAGCTCGGCCTCGGCGAGCGTCCACCGCGCGAGCCGGGACCGCAGGTCGTCGTGGACCTCGGGACCGGTGGCCCCGTCGGTGTCGGCCGTCGCCTGCGGCGCGCGCGGCGGCGCCGGCTGCGCGGCGCCCCGCGGCGGCCGCTCCCAGCGCAGCCGGGCGAACACCGTCCCGGGGTCGGCCGCCGCGCCCGGCGGCAGGGTCGCGAGGAGCTCCAGGACCCGGTGGCGGACCTCCGGCGCGGCCGCGCGGTCCAGGTCCGGGCCGAGGACGGCGAGCGTGCGGCCCTTCGCGTCCTGGCCGCCCACCAGGCCCGGGGTGCGGGTCGCCGTGAGCCAGGGCGCGACGAGCCGCGCCCAGCGCTCGGCGGGCGGCAGGTCGAGCCAGTCGTCGTACGCGGGCGTCGGCGCGTACCGCTCGTCCGCCTCCCCGTCCGAGGCGAGCAGCCCCGCCCCGAAGCACAGCTCCAGCCAGAACGCGGCGACCTGCTCCGTCACGTCCAGCGCCACCGCCGTCCGCTTGAGGTCCCGCACGGACATCCCGCCCGCCCGCAGCACCTGGGGGCCGCCCTGGTCCCAGGACTTCAGCAGCTCCTCGACGGTCGCGAGCGTCGCGTACGCCTGCCCGGCGGCGGCGCTGTCCACCACCTGGGGACGGTAGTCGCGCACCGCCTCCACCACCGGCGCCACCGGCTCCGGCGCCCGGTGCGCCCGCCCGCCCCGCAGATGCAGCGCCACCTCGCGGGGCAGCACCATCGTCCGCGCCGACACCGGCAGCAGCAGCCCCCGGTCGCGCAGCCAGCGCACCGGAGGCGCCGGATTCGCCGTCACCTCGCCGTACGGCGGACCCCACACCAGCCGGTCCAGGACGGAGAGGGCCTCCGGGGACGCCTCGTCGAGCAGCGCGCCCATCCGCGCCCGGTCGGTGAACAGCTCCGTGAGGGCCGCCACCGCCGACACCGGATCGTGCGTCGCGGGTAGCCCGGCCGTCGCGATGATCTCCTGCACCCGGCCCGGCGACATCCCCGCCGTCGCCTCCGCGACCGTCGGCCCGAGCCCGGTCGGCGACGGATGCTGCGGCGAGGGCGCGAGCAGCTCCCGCGCGGTCCGCACCAGCCGCAGCCGGTCGTCCTCGCCCCACACGAGGGCCTGCTCGCGCAGCAGCGCCACCGCGCCCGGCAGCGCCGCCTCGATCGCCGGATCGCCCTCGTCACCGGTGAGCAGCGCGAGCAGCACGGGGTACGGGGCGGGGTCCGGGGCGACGGCCAGCGCTTCGGCCGTCTGGAGGGCGAACCGGTCGAGCCGGTCGAGCGCCCGCACCACCGAACCCCGCGTGCCCGCGCGGGTCGCCAGCTGCGTCAGGTCGTTCGGTACGGGGTTCAGCAGGTCCGGCCGGGCGCGCAGCAGCGCGGCGAGCCCTTCGTCGCCCCGCGCGCGAAGCGCCTCCGCGAGCGTGCGCGGCGCCGCGCCGACGCTGGTTACCTCGGGCACGTGCGCCTCCCGGTCGAGCTCACCGATCCCCATCCGGACCACGTTAGCCGCTGTCCAGGCGCTAACGTCGGGCCGTACCGGGTGGACCGGCCGTGGAGGGGCGCCGTGGGGATCGAGAGCGACCAGTTGGTCTACGACTATCTGAGCCGGGTCGGCGATCTGGCCCAGCAGCGACAACTGCCCGCGAGCGACCGGATGAAGCTCGTGTCCGGGCTGCGCAGCGAGATCGACCGCCGCCGCGCCACGCACGGCGAGGAGAGCCCGGCGGCGGTACGGGGCATCCTCGGCGCCCTGGGCACCCCGGACGAGGTCGTGGACCGGGCGGGGCCCTCGGGTGGGCGGCCGAAGCCGGTGCCGAAGCCGCGGGCGGGGACGGGGACGGGGTCGGGGTCGGGGCCGGAGTCGGGGTCGGGGTCGGGGTCGGCGGAGGACGGCGGGGGCGCGCCCGAGGCCCCCGGAAACCCGCGCGCGGCTTCCGGCGCGTCGGGCCCCGCGATCCCCGCCCAGGACCGCCAGGGCCCCGACGGGGCGGTGGACTGGTGGCGTACGGACGACGCCACCGACCTCGCCGACGCCGACGGCGGGTTCCTGGGCTTCGTCGGCGGCATCGAGCGCCCCGACCTCTTCGCGCCGCCCGCGCCGGCGGAGGACGAGGACGACGGGGCCGAGGAGCCCGCACCGGGGAAGGGCCGCCGCCTGGCGCGTCTCCTCCGGCTCCGCAAGGCCCCGGCACCGGCCGCGGTCGCTGAGGGGCCGGCGGCCGGGGCGGAACCGGCGGTGGCGTCCCGCGCCCGCCTCGCGAACCCCTTCGTCCTGCTCGCCGCGCTGCTCCTGCTCGGCGGCGCCGTCTTCGGCTCGCTGATCGCCCTCGCGGCGGGCTGGCTCCTCGCGTACGCCTCCCGCCGGCTGACCCCGGTCGAGATCAAGATCGCCGTCCTGGTGATCCCCGGCCTCGCCGCCGCCGGCGGGATCGCCTGGATCTGGGGCCGCGTCCAGGGCCGCTGGGGCGAGGCGGTGGCGCCGGGCGGGGAGGCGATGGGGGCGGCGATCTCCGAGACCTGGCCCTGGACCCTCCGGGGCGCGGCGATCGCCTCGTCCCTGTTCCTCCTCTGGCGATCCCGCCGCCACTGAACCCCGCGCCCCCGTTGTGGGCAATCGTTCCGCCGGGGCGGAACGGGTGGGCACAACGGAACGGCGCCCTTGCCGGCGCCAGAGGCTCCCGAGCCTGGACCCGCACCGGATGCGCGCCGCACTGTCGGTGCGGGTCCAGGCCCGGAAGGCGGAGCGCGCCCGCAGAGGCGCCGTCCCGTGTGCCCACCCGTCCCGCCCAGCGGGACGATTGCCCACACGGGGGTGGGCGGGGGCACCGCCCCGCAGACGCGCGCCCACACGGGGGTGGGCGGGGGCACCGTCCCGCAGGCGCGCGCCCGCACGGGCGTGGGCGCGGACCCACACGGGGGTGGGCGGGGGCTCGGAAGCGTGTCCCGGGCCCCGCCGTTCCGGCTCAGCCGAGGGCGGGGTCCTCCTCGTGCCACGGCGCCCCCGGCACCACCAGGGGTGACCCCGTCACCGGGTCGGGGACGACGACCGACGCGAGCCCGAAGACGTCCCGTACGAGGGACTCCGTGACGACCTCCGACGGCGGCCCCGAAGCCACCACCCGCCCCGCCTTCATGGCGACGAGGTGGTCGGCGTACCGGGCGGCCTGGTTCAGGTCGTGGAGGACGAGGACGACGGTCCGGCCGCGCAGCCGGTTGAGGCGGCGGACCAGGTCGAGGACCTCCACCTGGTGGGAGATGTCCAGGTAGGTGGTGGGTTCGTCGAGGAGGAGCAGGTCGGTCTCCTGGGCGAGGGCCATCGCGATCCACACCCGCTGCCGCTGCCCGCCCGACAGCGCGTCGACGGAGCGGTCGGCGAGCGCGGCGACGTCCGTGCGTTCCATGGCGTCGGCGACGGCCCGCTCGTCCTCCTCCGACCACTGCTTCCACCAGGCCTGGTGCGGCTGGCGGCCCCGGGAGACCAGGTCGGCGACGGTGATGGCCTCGGGCGCGACGGGGGTCTGCGGCAGCAGGCCGATCGAGCGGGCGATCCGCTTGGTCGGCAGCTTCGCCAGCGACTCGCCGTCGAGGAGGACGGCGCCGCCCGCCGGCTTCAGCAGCCGCCCGAGCGCCCGCAGCGTCGTGGACTTGCCGCAGGCGTTGGGGCCGACGATCACGGTCACCTTGCCGTCGGGGACGGCGAGGTCGAGTTCCTCGACGACGGTCCGGTCCTCGTAGGCGAGCGTCAGCTCACGGGCCTGCAGTCTGGTCACGAAGCACCTCCAACGGCTCGGCTCCGGACGATGAGCCAGATCAGGTACGGGGCGCCGACCGCCGCCGTGAGGACACCCACGGGCAGCTCGACGGGGGAGAACAGCCGTCGGCCGAGCAGGTCGGCGACGACCACGATCACCGCGCCCGTGAGCGCGGAGCAGAGCAGCGGGATCTGCGCCGTCCGGGTGGTGCGGCGGGCGATCTGCGGGGCGAGCAGGGCGACGAAGTCGACCGGTCCGGCGACGCCCGTCGCCACCGACGCGAGGACGACGCCGACGGCGACGAGCCCGAGCCGGACCCCGCCGAGCCGGGCGCCGAGCGCGGTCGCCGTGTCGTCGTCGAGGGAGACGGTCCGCTGGGCGCGGGCCGCCCACAGCACGGCGGGCAGCAGGAGGAGCAGCGTCCAGCGGATCGGCGCGGACTCGTCCCAGCCGCGGCCGTTGAGGGAGCCGGTCATCCAGATCTGGGCCTGCTGGGCGACGAGGTAGTCGCCCTTCGTCATGAAGAGCGTGATGAGGGACCGCAGGGCGATCGCGATGCCGATGCCGATGAGCACGAAGCGGGTCGCGTGCAGTCCGCCGCGCCAGGCGAAGGCGTACACGAGGGCGGCGGCGAGGATGCCGCCCCCGATGGAGACGTACGGCAGGACGGTGTACGAGGTGAGGCCGAAGGTCATCGCGGCGACGGTGACGGCTCCGGCGCCCTGGCTGATGCCGATGACGTCGGGGCTGGCGAGCGGGTTGCGGGCGACGGTCTGGACGAGGCCGCCCGCGATGCCGAAGGCGGCGCCGACGGCGAGGGCGACGACGAGCCGCGGCTCGCGCAGCTCCTCGACGACGAACGCGGACGGCGACGGCCGGCCGAGGAGGATCCGTACGACCTCGCCGGGGGCGACGAACCGCTCGCCGACGCAGAGGTACGCGACGCAGGCGGCGGCCAGGAGGACCAGGAGGCCCGTGGCGACGAGGGCGGAGCGGCGGTGGACGAGGAAGGACGCCCGCCCGGCGCGCAGAAGCCCGTATCCGGCGGGCCGGGCTCCGGCGGGGGCCGCGCCCTTCGCCGGCCGGTCCCGGAGTGTCGTGCTCACGCGGGCACCGCCTTCCGGCGTACGGAGGGAGCCGGGGACGGTACGCCGATCGGGGTCGGGTTCACGCCGCCACCGCCTTCCGTCGTACCAGCGTCACCAGGAACGGCACTCCGATCAGGGCGGTCATCACCCCGGCGGGGACCTCGCCCGGCGGGAAGACGATCCGGCCGGCGACGTCGGCGACGAGCAGCATCACCGGGCCGACGAGCGCGGCCATCGGCAGGACCCAGCGGTGGTCGGAGCCGACGATCGCGCGGGCGATGTGGGGGACGGCGAGGCCGACGAAGGCGACGGGTCCTGCGGCGGCGACGGCCGCGCCGGTGAGGACGGTCGCGCCGAGGCCGCCCACGATCCGTACGGTCGCGACGCGCTGCCCGAGCCCCCTGGCGACGTCCTCGCCGAGGGCGAGCGCGTCGAGCCCGCGGGCCACGGAGACGACGAGGACGGCGCCGAGCAGCAGGAAGGGCCAGATGCGGGCGACGATCTCGGTGTCGCGTCCGTCGAGGGAGCCGATCTGCCAGAACCGGAACTCGTCGAGGGCGGAGGCCCTGGTCGTGAGGACGCCGGTGGTGACGGAGAGCAGCAGCGCGTTGATCGCGGCCCCGCCGAGCGCCAGCTTCACGGGTGTGGCGCCGCCGCGCCCGCCGGAGGCGATCGCATGGACGGCGACGGAGGCGAGGGCGGCGCCGGCGAAGGCGAACCACACGTACCCGCTGAGCTCGTGCACGCCGAGGAAGGCGATGGCGAGGACGACGGCGACGGAGGAGCCCTGGCTGATGCCGAGGATGCCGGGGTCGGCGATCGGGTTGCGGGTGATGCCCTGGAGGGCGGTGCCGGCGAGGGCGAGGGCGGCGCCGACCATCAGCCCGATGAGGGTGCGGGGGACGCGGAGCTGCCGGACGACCTCGGCGTCGTCGCCCGTGGCGCCGTGCAGCAGGGCGTCGAGGACGGTGGAGGGCGCGACGGGGCGGGCGCCGACGGCGAGGCTGAGGAGGACGGCGAGGAGCAGGGCGACGAGGGCCGCCGAGGTCGCGAGGACCCGTCTGGTTCGGAAAGCGGCTGGCATCGGGCCCCATCGGCGGAGTGCAGGTTTGGTTAGGCTCACCTCAGTGTAAGCAGCACTCATATTCGAACACCCGGCCCCCGGGGCCAGCGAGAATGAGCCCATGACGACCCCGCCCACGAACCCGCTCACCGTCGGCTTCGACCTCGACCTGACCCTGCTCGACACCCGCCCGGGCATCAAGGCGGCCTTCGTCGCCTTCTCCGTCGAGACGGGCGTCCCGATCGACGCCGACCTCGTCGTGAGCCGCCTCGGGCCGCCGCTGGAGCAGGAGATGGCGCACTGGTTCCCGGCGGAGCACGTCACGGAGATGACCGCCCGCTACCGGGCGCTCTACCCCTCGTACGCTATCGAGCCCACCGTCCCGATGCCGGGCGCCCGGGACGCGATCGAGGCCGTGCGCGAGGCGGGCGGCCGCACGATCGTCGTCACCGCGAAGAACGGCCCGCACGCCGAGCTGCACCTCGCCCACCTCGGCATCGAGCCCGACGCGGTCGCCGGCGGCCTGTGGGCCGAGGGCAAGGCGGAGGCCCTGCGCGCGCACGGCGCCGGGGTGTACGTCGGCGACCACGTGGGCGACGTCCGGGGCGCCGCCACCGCGGGCGCGTACTCGGTGGCCGTCGCGACCGGCCCCTGCCCCGCCGAGGAGCTGGCCGCGGCCGGCGCGGACGTGGTCCTGCCGGACCTGACGGACTTCCGCCCCTGGTGGGAGGGCTACCGCGGCTGAGCCGAAACGGCCGAAGTCCGCCGGGCCTGCCGCCGCTGGGCCGCGACCGACCGCAGGAGCCCGGCGGCGGCGACGAGGAATCCGACCCCCATCAGCATCGACACGAGGTACGCGGCGGTGGGGAACGGGTCCGTCCCGAGGAACAGCGGGGCCACGGTGACCAGCGTCGCGATCGCGCCGACCGCGAACAGGATCACACCGGCCTTGACCAGGCCGTCACCCGGGGCACTGTCGTCCACCGGCACGGCGGGGGTTTCACTGCGCATTCGGTCAGGGTAGTTCCCAGGCCGGAGGAACACGTCGGCGGCGTCTTGTCACCGGCCCTCCGACCATTAGCCTGGTGCCGGCGGGTCGGTCGACGACCCGCCGTTTGCCATCCCCATCGACGAGGACGAGGACGAGGACAGACGTGCCTACCGGCAAGGTCAAATGGTTCAACAGCGAGAAGGGCTTCGGCTTTCTCTCCCGCGACGACGGCGGCGACGTCTTCGTGCACTCGTCGGTGCTCCCCGCCGGAGTCGAGGCGCTGAAGCCGGGACAGAGGGTGGAGTTCGGGGTCGTCGCCGGTCAGCGCGGCGACCAGGCGCTGTCCGTCACGATCCTCGACCCGACCCCGTCCGTCGCCGCGGCGCAGCGCCGCAAGCCCGACGAGCTGGCGTCCATCGTGCAGGACCTGACGACGCTCCTGGAGAACATCACGCCGATGCTGGAGCGCGGCCGCTACCCGGAGAAGGCGGCGGGCAAGAAGATCGCCGGCCTGCTGCGGGCGGTCGCCGACCAGCTGGACGTGTAAGCCCCTTCTACGGGAACCGCAGCGCGTCCGGGCCGAGGGGCGGTACGAGCCCCTCGGCCGCGGCGCGCGTGAGCAGCCCGCGGACCGCCGCGTAGCCGTGCTCGCCGAGGTCGGCCGTGAACTCGTTGACGTAGAGACCGATGTGCTGGTCGGCGACCTTCGGGTCCATCTCCTGGGCGTGCTCCAGGACGTACGGCCGGGAGGCCACGGGATCGTCCCAGGCCATCCGCACCGACGCGCGGGCGGACTCGGCGAGCAGCCGAAGGGTCTCGGCGCCCAGCGAGCGGCGGGCGACGATCGCGCCCAGCGGGATCGGGAGCCCGGTCGTGGACTCCCAGTGCTCGCCCATGTCGGCGAGGCAGTGCAGCCCGTAGTTCTTGTACGTGAAGCGGGCCTCGTGGATGACGAGCCCCGCGTCGACCTTCCCGTCCCGGACGGCGGGCATGATCTCGTGGAACGGCATCACGACGACCTCGCCGACGCCGCCGGGCACCGTCTCGGCCGCCCACAGCCGGAACAGCAGGTACGCGGTGGAGCGCTCGCTCGGCACCGCGACGGTCCTCCCCGTGAGGTCCGTGTCCGCGTCCCGCGTCAGGACCAGCGGGCCGCAGCCGCGGCCCAGGGCGCCGCCGCAGGGCAGCAGGGCGTACTCGTCGAGGATCCACGGCAGGACGGCGTACGACACCTTCAGGACGTCGTGCGCGTCGGTGCCGCCCTCCGCCCAGCCGTTGGTGACGTCGATGTCCGCGAACGTCACGTCGAGCCGGGGCGCGCCCGGGACCCGGCCGTGCGCCCAGGCGTCGAAGACGAAGGTGTCGTTCGGGCAGGGCGAGTAGGCGATCTTCAGCTTGGTCACGACGGCTCCCACGACTCCACGAAGACGGTTCTGCTGAGCAGCTCGAAGGTGTCCCTGAGGGCGCCCAGGGCCTCGCCGATGCGCCAGGCGGCGCGGTCGCGCGGACCGACGGCGTTCGACACGGCCCGGATCTCGACGACCGGCACGCCGTGTGCGGCGGCGGCCTCGGCGACGCCGAAGCCCTCCATGGCCTCGGCGGCGGCCTCCGGGTGGCGCTCCGCGAGCTCTGCGGCGCGCTGGGCGGTGCCGGTGACGGTGGAGACGGTGAGGACGGGCGCGAGGGCGTGCGGCGGGCCGCCGGCGTCCAGGGCGGCGGCGATCCGCTGGGTGAGCGCCTCGGGCGCGGGGTGGACGGAGCGGCCGAAGCCGAGCTCCTCGACGGCGAGGTATCCGTCCGGGGTCTCGGCCCCGAGGTCGGCGGCGACGATCGCCGAGGACACGACGACGGACCCGACCGGCGCCGCGGGCAGGAACCCGCCGGCGATCCCGGCGGAGACGACGAGGCCGTAGCCGCCCCCGGCCAGGGTCTCGCACGCGAGGGCCGTCCCCGTCGCGGCGGCGACGGCCGCGGGGCCGACCCCGCCGACGAGGACGTCGACGCGGTCGTGGCGGCGCAGGGTGAAGCCCCCCGGCAGCGGGAGGAGGCCGTCACCGCCGGGGCCGAGGCCGGCGGTGACGGAGTCCGCCTCCGCCGCCACGGCCGTCACGATCAGGATCCGGTGGACCACCGGAGGATCAGGAGTCCTTCTTCAGCTGGAAGTGCCAGATGCCGGTCAGCTTCTTGCCGGTGTTCTCGACGATGGTCACCTGGGTCTTGTCGGTGGCCTCGCCGGGCTGGCTGGAGAAGAAGGCGCTGGCCGGGATGGTCCGGTACGTCTTCTTGTACGGCTCGGGCTCGGCCTGCTGGCCGCCGAGGAAGATCGTCCAGCCGTGGTCCGCGATCTCCGGGTCCACGCCGAAGCGGATCTTGTCGTCCGTGGAGACCGTGATGGTCTTCTCGGCCTTCTTGTTGAGGCACTGCTGGATCTGCGACTCCTTGATGGCGTCGCCGTCGTTGTAGCAGGCGGCCTCGGAGTTCACCGAGTCGGTCCCGACCGTCAGGGTCGCGAGCGGAGTCGGCTTGTCGCAGGCGGAGAGTACGAGGAGCCCGGCGGAGACGGCCCCGAGGGCGACGGCGGCCCGGCGGCGCGAGCCGGAGAAGAACGCAACGGTCATGAGCCGAAGGCTATCGGGCCGCCGCGCCCGCGCCACGCGGGGGTACGGCGTGCCGCCACGGCGTACCACTTCGTACGGAGTGTCCCGGGCCTGTACGGGGTGCCTCCGGGCCTGTACGGGGTGCCCCCGGGCTTCGTGCGGGGCGCCCCCGGGCCCGTACGGGCCGTCTTAGGGCACTTTCGCCCTGGGGCGGCCCTTGGGGCCCAGGCGGCGGCGGGCCTCCGCCAGGAGGCCGCGGACGGCGAGGAGCGCGCCCAGGCCCAGGATCCCGGCGGCGACGGACATGCCGAGCGTGCCGTTCAGGGGCAGGGCGATGCCGATCCCGCCGCCCACCACCCACGCCATCTGCAGGGCCGTCTCGGAACGGGCGAACGCCGAGGTCCGCACCAGCTCCGGCACGTCCCGCTGGATCAGCGCGTCCAGCGACAGCTTCGACAGGGCCTGGGTGAGCCCCGCGACCGCGCCGAGGACGGCGACCATGAGGCCGCCGAAGAAGACGGCCGTACAGACCGCCGTACCGAACACCACCGTGATCATCGTGGCGATGATCACCTCGGGCCCGTGGCCCCGGTCCCGCAGCAGCGAGCCGACGGCCGTACCGCAGGCGTTCCCGACGCCCGCCGCCACGCCCACGATCCCCAGGGAGACGGCGGCGCTCTGCCCCGACAGCGGGTGCTCGCGCAGCAGGAACGCCAGGAAGAAGATCAGGAAACCGGAGAGCATGCGCTGCGCCGCGTTCGCCTCCAGGCCGTGCAGCACCGACGGGCCCACCGTCCGCAGGCTCGGCTTCTTCTCGCCGTGGGTCAGCAGGTGCGCCCGCCGCTCGCCCTTCGCGGAGTCCACCTTGTGGGGCATCCGCAGCGCCCAGAACGTCCCGAGCAGGAACAGGGCGCACGCCCCGTACAGCGGCCAGCCCGAACCGATCATCTGCAGCCCCGCCCCCACGGGCGCGGCGATGCCGGTGGCGAGCAGCCCGGCGAGGGTGACCCGGGAGTTCGCCTTCACGAGCGAGAAGCCCGGTGGGAGGAGCCGGGGCACGACGGCGCTGCGGACCACCCCGTACGCCTTGGAGGCCACGAGGACGCCGAGCGCCGCGGGGTACAGCTCCAGACCGCCCGTCGCCACCGCCCCCGACATCATGATCGCGAGGACCGCGCGGGTCAGCATCGCGCCCGCCATCGCCGCGCGCCGCCCGTGCGGGATCCGGTCCAGCAGGGGACCGATCACGGGGGCGAGGAGGGTGAAGGGGGCCATCGTGACGGCCAGGTAGAGCGCGACGCGGCCGCGGGCCTCGTCGGTCGGCACGGAGAAGAAGACCGTGGAGGCGAGGGCGACGGTGATCATGACGTCGCCGGCGCCGTTCACGGCGTGCAGCTCGATCAGCTTCCCGAGCCCCGACTCGCCCGCGCCGTGCGCGTGAGTGGCCTTCCGGATGCCCTTCGCGGTCCCGGTGAACGGCAGGTGCAGGGCACGCCCGACCTTCCGGCCCGCTCGGCGGAGCGGCCCGGCGGGATCATGCGATCGTACGGGGGACCGTGCGGCTGCCACTCCGTCATAGTGCCCCACGGGCGCGCCCGACGAACCGTGGCGCGGCGGGGACCGCCGCGAGAGGGCCTGTCGCGGGCGGTCGTTCCGCGGGACGACCGCCCGCACGGCGGCGCCCCGGGCACTTCCGGCGCCCGCGATCCCGGCCACTTGGGACGGGCAGGTGGGCGGAGGCCCGCGAACGGGGTAGCGTGCATAGCGCGTCACCGGCGGAAGCTCTCGGCCGCGCGCCTCTTCGGCATCCCGCAGAATGGATGGCGATAGGTGTGCCCGAGACGCACGAGACAAGTCGGGTGCGGACGTCGATGCGGCCCCCTGGTCCGCTCCGCCCGCCGCCCGTGGCTTCGCTCCCGCCCCTCGGCCGGCGCACCCGTGAGACGGCGTAGGAGAGAAGCGAGACCTGTGAGTGCTGCGACGACGCGAAGCGGTACCCCGCGTACCCCGCGAGCCACGCGTACCCCCGACCGCCTGTGCGCGGAGGCCGTAGACCTCGCGCGGGAGGCCGCCGAGGAGGCGGCCGCGCCAGGGATCGTGGGCGCGCACGTCGAGGTCGTCGCGGAGGGCGACCGGGTCGTCACGCACTTCTTCGAGTCCAAGGAGCCCGGCTACCGGGGCTGGCGCTGGGCGGTGACCGTCACCCGCGCCTCCCGCGCCAAGAACGTCACGCTTGACGAAACCGTCCTGCTGCCCGGCGCCGACGCGCTCCTCGCCCCCGAATGGGTGCCGTGGAGCGAGCGGCTGCGGCCCGGCGACATGGGCCCCGGCGACCTCCTCCCCACGGAGCAGGACGACCTGCGCCTGGAGCCCGGCTACTCCGGCGAGGACACGCCGCCGCCGAACTCCGTCGTCTCGGAGGAGATGGAGGAGCACCTCGACGAGGAGGACGCGGAGCTGACGTCGCGCACCCCGTCGCGGGGCGCCATCGCCGCGGTCGCGGAGGAGCTCGGCATGCGCCGGGCGAGGGTCCTCTCCCGCTACGGCCTGCACGTGGCCGCGGACCGGTGGGACGAGGCGTTCGGCGCGAAGACGCCGATGGCCCAGGCGGCGCCCGCCTCCTGCGAGTCCTGCGCGTTCCTGGTGCCGCTGGCCGGCTCCCTGAAGCAGGCCTTCGGCATCTGCGCCAACGAGTTCTCCCCGGCGGACGGCCGGGTCGTGTCCCTCGCGTACGGCTGCGGGGGGCACTCGGAGGCCGCCGTCATGCCGAAGCCGCCGCGGCCGGCGCTGCCGGTCCTGGACTCCATGGCCGCGGACGAGTTCCCCCTCCGCCCGGCGAAGGACTCGGGCTCCACGACGGAACCGGACGCGGCGTCGGAGGACCTGGGCCACTCGTAAGGCCCGGGCCGCTCGTCCACCCGCGCCCCACGAGCCCCAGGAGTGCGCCCCCCGCGCGCCCCTGGGCCGTACGCGCCCCGTCGGCCGGGGTGGGGCGAGGCGCGGTACCTTCGGGCCCCGGACCCAATGGTCCGGGACCGACCGCCCCGCAGAGTGGAGTCAGACGTGAGCGTCAGCGTCCGGACGACGACCGACGGAACCGACCCCTTCGGCACCGCACGGCTGCGGCGGGGCGTGCTCGACGCCTGGGGAGCCAGTCCCGCCCGGTTCCGCGAGGACGCCAACGCCGAGGAGGACCTCGCGCTCGGCGGCTACCGCGACCGCCTCGTCGTCGAGCTGGCCCAGAACGCCGCCGACGCCGCCCACCGCGCCGGCGTCACGGGCCGCCTCCGGCTGACCCTGCACCCCGCGGACCACGAGGGCCCCGCCGTCCTCGCCGCGGCGAACACCGGCGCCCCGCTGGACGCCGCCGGCACCGAGTCGCTGTCCACCCTCCGCGCCTCCGCCAAGCGCGAGCAGGCCCACGGCGCCGTCGGCCGCTTCGGCGTCGGCTTCGCCGCCGTCCTCGCCGTCACCGACGAGCCCGCCGTCCTGGGCCGTCACGGCGGCGTCCGCTGGTCCCTCGCCGAGGCGCGGGAACTGGCCGCCGAGGCCGCCCGCTACAGCCCGGGCCTCGGCGACGAACTGCGCCGCCGCGACGGCCACGTACCGCTGCTGCGCCTGCCGCTGCCCGCCGAGGGCACCGCTCCCGAGGGCTACGACACCGTCGTCGTCCTCCCGATGCGCGACACCGCCGCCGAGGACCTGGCCGAGCGCCTCCTCGCCTCCGTCGACGACGCCCTGCTGCTCACCCTTCCGGGTCTCGCGGAGATCGTCGTGGAGACGGCCGAAGGGGTACGGACCCTCCGCCGCTCCGAGGACGACGGCTACGTCCGCGTCGACGACTCCTCGACCGGCGGTCACCGCTGGCGGACCGTCACCCACGGCGGCCCGATCGAGCCCGAGCTCCTCAGGGACCGGCCGGTCGAGGAGCGCCTGCGCCCGCACTGGTCCGTCACCTGGGCCGTGCCCGTGGACGCCGAGGGCGCCCCGAAGTACCCCCGCACCACGCCCGTCGTGCACGCCCCCACCCCCACCGACGAGCCGCTCGGCATCCCGGCGCTCCTCATCGCGTCCCTCCCGCTGGACACCGCCCGCCGGCACCCGGCGCCCGGGCCGCTCACCGACTTCCTGGTGCAGCGCGCGGCCGACGCGTACGCCGAACTGCTCTCCGACTGGCAGCCGGTGACGACCGCGGCCCTCGACCTCGTGCCCGGACCGCTCGGCAAGGGCCCGCTCGACGGGGCACTGCGCGAGGCGATCCTGGACCGGCTGCCGAGGGTGGCGTTCCTGGCGCCCGCCGCGCCGTCCGAGGAGCTGCCCGCGCTCCGCCCGATCGAGGCGGAGGTCGTGGAGGGCGCGGGCGCGGAGACCGTCGAGGTCCTCGCCGAGGTGTTCCCGACGCTCCTCCCGGCCGGCCTGGAGCGGCGTCCCGAGCTCCGCACCCTCGGCATCGGCCGCGTGCCGCTCACGGAGGCGATCGACCGCCTGGCGGGCGTGGACCGGGCGCCGACGTGGTGGTGGCGGCTGTACGACTCGCTCGCCGGCGTCGACCCGGACCGTCTGACGGGCCTCCCGGTGCCGCTGGCGTCCGGCTCCGACGAGGAACGCGTCCGCACGACGATCGGCCCCCGCCAGGTCCTCCTCCCGCAGGACCGCACCCCCGCCGAGCTGACCCGGCTCGGTCTGAAGGTGGCGCACCCGGAGGCGGCGCACCCGCTCCTGGAGAAGCTGGGCGCCCTGCCCGCCACGCCCCGCGCGGTCCTGACGACCCCGCAGGTGCGGGCGGCGGTCGCGGCCTCCCTCGACGCGGGGGAGATCTGGGACGAGGACGCCGACGCCCTCGACGCGGAGGAACTGGCCGAGACGGTCCTCGCCCTCGTCAGGGACGCGGAGCTCGACCCGGGCGACGAGCCCTGGCTCGGCGCGCTCGCCCTCCCCGACGAGGACGGCGAACTCTCCCCGGCGGGCGAGCTCGTCCTGCCGGGCTCGCCCTTCGCGGCCGTGATGCGCGAGGACGAACTCGCCTTCGTCGACGGCGACCTGGCCGCCCGCTGGGGCGAGCAGCCGCTCGCCGCGTGCGGGGTGCTCGCGAACTTCGCCCTGATCCGCGCGACCGACCTGGTCCTCGACCCGGACGAGGTCGAGCCGCGCGAGGGCGACTATCCGGAGCCGGACGACGCGGGCCTCCTCGACGCGGTCGACGTCTGGTGCGAGGACGTCCTGGACCGCCTCCCGGCGACCCCCGTGCCCCCGGTGGCGACGGAGATCGTGGCCGTACGGGACCTGGACCTGGTCGACGACGACTGCTGGCCGCAGGCGCTCGCCCTCCTCGCGCAGCCGCCGCTCCGGGACGCCCTGACCCAGCCCGTACGGGTCCTCCTCCCGGACGGCACGACGGAGACCGTCCGCTCGTACACCGCCTGGTGGCTGCGCGACCACCCGGTCCTGGACGGCCGCCACCCGGCGGGCCTCCGCGCGGAGGGTTCGGACCCGCTCCTCGCCGGGTTGTACGACTCCGCCGACGCGACCGGCTTCGAGGACGAGCAGGTCCTCCGCGCCCTGGGCGTCCGCACCTCGGTCGCGGCCCTCCTCGACGAGCCGGGCGGCGCGGCGGAGCTCCTGGCCCGCCTCGCGGACCCGACGAGGGAGGTGACGACGGTCCAGCTCCACGCCCTCTACACGGCCCTGGCGGACCTGGACCCCGACCAGGTGACGCTCCCCGACGAGCTGCGGGCGGTCGTGGACGGCAGCCTGGTCGTGGTCGACGCGTCGGAGGCGCTGGTGGCGGACGCCCCCGACCTGCTCCCGCTGGCCGGCGACCTCCCCCTCCTCCCGGTCTCCCCGTCCCGCGCCGCGGACCTGGCCGACCTGTTCCAGGTCCGCCGTCTGAGCGAGGCCGTCGAGGCCGAGGTGACGACGGTCGGCGAGGAGCACGAGGTCCCGCCCTCGGTCCACGCCCTCCTGGGCCCGGCCACCCCCGCCTCGTACATCGAGCATGAGGAACTCCACGCCGGCGGCACCGAACTCGACTGGCGCCGCACCCCCGACGGCGTCGTCCACGCCGCCACCCTGGAGGGCGTGGCCGCCGGCCTCGCCTGGGCGGCCGGCCAGTGGCCCCGCCGCTTCGAGGTGGCGGCCCTCCTGGAGGACCCGTCGAGGACGACGGAACTGGCCCGGGACCGCTGGTTCGACTGACGACGGGCCCTGGACGATTTCGACTGACGACGCCCCCTAGGCGATCCAGAGCCCGCCGTGCCGGTGGCGGGCCGGAAGGACGTCGACGGCATCCGCGGCATCGAGGTCGAGGGCGTCGCCGGGGGAGTTCACGAGGCGCAGCAGCGTGCCCGTCTGACGGCGAAGCCGCTGCCGGGCCCGCCGCTCCTCCAGGGCGGCCCAGTGCGCGACGGTGGGGTCGCTCTGGTGCCGGGGGAACGCGTACACCTCCACGGTGCGCCGGACCAGGCGTGGGCGGGGCCGCCGGGACTCCCGTACGGCGTCGGCGAGGTCCCGTGCGCCGTACCTGAGGTCGTGCAGGAGCACGGCATGCCAGGGCCGTCCCGTGAGCATGTCGGCGGGGCCGCGCCTGCGGGCGCGGGAAGGGTGATGGGCGGTGCGTGCCACGGCGACTCCGTAGGTAGCGACCACCAGGTGTCTCCTGGCGGGCTACCTGAAGCCCCGGGGCCCTCTCGCACGCGCGTTCCTCATACCGGCACGGTAGCCGAGTCGTCCGCCCCGGCCCCCGCGTTCGCGCGGATCCGAGCCCTACGTCGGGAACCTCCGGTCCACCCACCGCCACGCCAGTTCCAGCAGGACGCAGCCCGCCGCCGCGATCGCCACCGCCGTCCACGGCATCGTCACGCCCACCAGTCTCAGGGCGAAGAACTTCTGGAGCCAGGGGACGGCGAGGACCAGGAGGAAGGCTCCGCCCATGGCGGCGACCAGGGTGAGGCGCCACCAGGTGTAGGGGCGGGCGATGATCACGAGGACCCCCATGGAGACCAGGAAGAGGGTCAGGGTGGCCGCGCTGGTCTCGGCGCCCAGGGCATCCGGGCCCGTGTAGTGGTGGCGGGCCAGGAGGTATGTGGTGAAGGTGGCCGCCGCCGCGATGACGCCGCCGGGAATCGCGTACCGCATGACCCGCCGTACGAAGTTCGGCCGCGCGCGTTCCTTGTTGGGGGCCAGCGCGAGGAAGAAGGCCGGCACGCCGATCGTGAGGGTGGAGAGCAGGGTCAGGTGGCGCGGGAGGAAGGGGTACTCCACCTGCGAGACGACCACCAGGATCGCCAGGAGCACCGAGTAGACCGTCTTCGTCAGGAAGAGGGTCGCCACGCGCGTGATGTTGCCGATGACCCGGCGGCCTTCCGCCACCACCGAGGGGAGTGTGGCGAAGGAGTTGTTCAGGAGGACGATCTGGGCGACCGCCCTCGTCGCCTCCGAGCCCGAGCCCATCGAGACGCCGATGTCGGCGTCCTTCAGCGCGAGGACGTCGTTCACGCCGTCGCCGGTCATCGCCACCGTGTGGCCGCGGGACTGCAGCGCCCCCACCATGTCCCGTTTCTGCCGAGGGGTGACCCGGCCGAAGACCGCGTTCTCGTCCAGGACCTCCGCCATGTCCTCCCGCCCGGCGGGGAGGGTGCGGGCGTCCACCGTGTGCTCCGCGCCCGGCATGTCGAGCTTCGCGGCCACCGCGCCCACGGAGACCGCGTTGTCGCCGGAGACGACCTTGGTGGCGACCTGCTGGTCGGCGAAGTAGGCGAGGGTGTCGGCGGCGTCGGGACGCAGTCGCTGTTCCAGGACGACGAGGGCGGTGGGGTGGGCGCCGGTGGCGACCTCGGGGGAGTCGAGTTCGTGGACCGTACGGGCGAGGAGGAGGACCCGCAGGCCCTGTTCGTTGAGATGGTCGATCTCCGTGAGGGCCGGGTCGTCCGGGGGCAGCAGGACGTCGGGGGCGCCCAGCAGCCAGGTCGAGTTCTCGCCGTCGCCCTCGCTGAACGACGCGCCGCTGTACTTGCGGGCCGAGGAGAACGGCAGGCTCTCCGTGCAGCGCCACTCCACGGTGTCCGGGTAGGCGTCCTTGATGGCCTGGAGGGAGGCGTTCGGACGCGGGTCGGACTCACCGAGGGCGCCCAGTGCCTTCCGCACGTGTCCCTCGTCGCTGCCGTTCAGCGGGCGGAGGTCCGTGACGTCCATGCCGCCCTCGGTGAGCGTGCCCGTCTTGTCGAGGCAGACGACGTCGACCCGGGCCAGGCCCTCGATCGCGGGCAGCTCCTGGACGAGGCACTGCCTGCGGCCGAGCCGGATCACCCCGACCGCGAAGGCGACCGAGGTGAGCAGGACGAGGCCCTCGGGGATCATCGGGACGATGCCGCCGACCGTGCGGGCGACGGCCCCCTTGAAGTCGTTGTCCTTGACGACGAGCTGGCTGATGACGAGCCCGATCGCGGTCGGGACCATCATCCACGTCACGTACTTGAGGATCGTGGAGACGCCCGTGCGCAGCTCCGAGTGGACGAGGGTGAAGCGGGACGCCTCCTCGGCGAGCTGGGCGGCGTACGCCTCGCGGCCGACCTTGGTGGCGGTGAAGGCGCCGCCGCCCGCGACCACGAACGAGCCGGACATCATCCGGTCGCCGGGTCTCTTCACCACCGGGTCGGCCTCGCCCGTCAGCAGCGACTCGTCGATCTCCAGGCTGTCGGCCTCCGCCACCTCGCCGTCGACGACGACCTTGTCGCCCGGTCCGAGTTCGATGAGGTCGCCGAGGACGATCTCGGAGGTGGGGATCTCGGTGGTGGCGCCGTCGCGCCGGACGGTGGGTTTCGCCTCGCCGATGACCGCGAGCCCGTCGAGGGTCTTCTTGGCGCGGAACTCCTGGATGATGCCGATGCCGGTGTTGGCGACGATCACGAAGCCGAAGAGGCTGTCCTGGATCGGCGCGACGATCAGCATGATCACCCACAGCACGCCGATGATCGCGTTGAAGCGGGTGAAGACGTTCGCGCGGACGATGTCGGCGGTCGAGCGGGAGCTTCGTACGGGTACGTCGTTGATCTCGCCCCGCGCGACGCGCTCGGCCACCTCGGCGGAGGTCAGTCCGGCGGCGCGGTGCACGACGGGCGGTTCCGCCGGCGTGGTCCCGGCGGTCCCGGCAGGGGGCCCGCCGTCCGTGTCGATCTTCGCCCGCTGAGTCATGTTTTCGACGGTACGACCGGTTCCGGTCGTTCACCTGCCGAGCGGGGCGAACCGGCGTCAGGCGCCGGGCCGGGCCTCCGGGGGCTCCGCCGCCCGTGTCGCCGGGTGCGCCGCCGTCTGCGCCGCCGCGTGCCGCTTGATCGCCGCGTCCCGCTTCCGCACGTACCAGATGCCGATCAGGCCGAGTCCGGCGCCGGCCAGGCAGGTCCACACCCACCAGGTGAGGTCCCGGTCGTCGAACCAGCCGTAGAAGGGGACCTGGACGACGAAGAGGACGAACCAGAGGATCGTTCCGCCGGTGATGGTGGCGACGACGGGCCCTTCGAGGGGCTCGGGTGCCTCGTGCTTCGGTGTCCACTTCGCCATGGGGTTCAGTTTAGGCGGCGCGTTCTCGTGTTCTCGTACGGTCTACGCGCGGAGATGGACGCTCGCTCGCTCATGTGTTCATACTGAAACGGTTTGCCTCTGGCGGGTTCCCCTCGTATGAACCGCCAAAAAAGGACTTTCTGAACCTCCGAAGAGGAACCCCATGAGCTCGACGGCCACCGCCAAGGCCACGCCCCCGGAGACCCCCGAAAAGCCCGTCTCCGGCCTCGACCGCTACTTCCGGATCTCCGAGCGGGGCTCCACCGTCGCCCGCGAGGTCCGCGGCGGCTTCGCCACCTTCTTCGCGATGGCCTACATCATCGTGCTGAACCCGATCATCCTCGGCAGCGCCAAGGACATGTACGGGCACCAGCTCGACGGCGGCCAGCTCGTCACCGCCACCGTCCTCACGGCGGCGTTCACGACCCTCCTCATGGGCGTCATCGGCAACGTCCCGATCGCCCTCGCCGCCGGCCTCGGCGTCAACACGGTCGTCGCGCTCCAGCTCGCGCCCAAGATGTCCTGGCCGGACGCCATGGGCATGGTCGTCCTCGCCGGCATCGTCGTGATGCTGCTCGTCGCGACCGGCCTGCGCGAGCGCGTCATGAACGCCGTCCCGGTCGGCCTGCGCAAGGGCATCGCGATCGGCATCGGCCTCTTCATCATGCTGATCGGCCTCGTCGACTCGGGCTTCGTCTCCCGCATCCCCGACGCCGCCCACACCACCGTCCCGCTCCAGCTCGGCGGCGGCGGTCACCTCACCGGCTGGCCGGTCCTCGTCTTCATCCTGGGCACGCTGCTCACCCTCGCCCTGATCATCCGCAAGGTGCCGGGCGCGATCCTGATCTCGATCGTCGTGATGACGCTCGTGGCCATGGTGATCAACGCGGTCGCCACCGTCCCCTCCTGGGGTCTGACCACCCCGCAGTGGCCCGGCAACCCCGTCGCCTCGCCCGACTTCGGCCTGGTCGGCAAGGTCAGCCTCTTCGGCGGCTTCGACAAGGTCGGCGTCCTGACCGGCGTCCTCTTCGTCTTCACCGTCCTGCTGTCCTGCTTCTTCGACGCGATGGGCACGATCCTCGGCGTCGGCGACGAGGCCAAGCTGATCGACAAGGACGGCAACTTCCCCGGCATCAACAAGGTCCTGCTCGTCGACGGCCTGGCCGTCGCCTCCGGCGGCGCGACCTCCTCCTCGGCCACCACCTGCTTCGTGGAGTCCACCGCCGGTGTCGGCGAGGGGGCCAGGACCGGTCTCGCGTCCGTCGTGACCGGCGGTCTGTTCTCGGTGGCGCTGTTCCTCACGCCGCTCGCCACGATGGTCCCGTCGCAGGCGGCGACCCCCGCGCTGCTCGCGGTGGGCTTCCTGATCCTGGCCGGGTCGATCAAGGACATCGACTGGAGCGACTTCACCATCGCGGTGCCGGCGTTCCTGGCCATGGTGATGATGCCGTTCACGTACTCGATCACGAACGGCATCGGCATCGGCTTCGTCGCGTTCAGCGTGCTGCGGCTCGCGGCCGGCCGGGGCCGCGAGGTCCCGGTGGCCATGTACGCCGTGTCGGCGGTCTTCGTCTTCTACTACGCGATGCCGGCACTCGGCCTCACGTGATCACCGGTTCCGGCTCCGGGTGAGCCGTAGAACTTCTCCGTCTCGTCGACCGCGGTCTTGAACCGCTCGTCGAAATCCTCGCGAATGAGCGTCCGGGCCACGTAGTCCTGGACGCTCATTCCTCTTTTCGCGGCGTGACTTCTGAGCCGGTCGAGCAGCTCACCGTCGATGCGCAGGCTGAGCACTGTCGATCCCATGTCGTTCAGGGTCGGGGCAGCCGGGGCTCCTTTGCGTCACTTTCTGGATCTGACTCACTCATTTGGGTGATACATGGATGCCGAAGCGTGATCTGGCGTGTGCTGTGCTGCCACTTCCGGGCCTCGCGGGTGTGATGCGTGCGACGTCGGGGCACTCCCGTTGGTATTTAGACAGAGTAATGAGTTAGCCTAATGAACATGCCTGACCTGTCCCACGGCACCGCCGACGACGCCGCGGCCGTGAACGCGCTCCGCTCCTCCGTCATGCGACTGGGCCGACGCCTCAAGCACCAGCGCGTCGACGAGTCGCTGAGCCCCACCGAGATGTCGGTGCTCGGCACCCTGTCGCTCTGCGGCTCCGCCACCCCCGGTGAGCTGGCCCGCAAGGAGCACGTCCAGCCGCCGTCGATGACCCGCATCGTCGCGCTGCTCGAAGCCAAGGGACTGGTCCGGCTCGAGCCGCACCCCGACGACCGCCGGCAGAAGGTGGTCAGCCAGACCGAGCAGGCCGAAGCCATGCTCGAGGAGTCCCGCCGCAAGCGGAACGCCTGGCTGGCCTCCCTCGCCGAGGGTCTGGACGAGGACGAGTGGGCCAAGCTGCGCGCGGCCGCCCCGGTCCTGGAGAAGCTCGCCCACCTGTAACCGAGGCGCCAAGGAGGCGACGCACTTTGAGTACGGGACCCGGAGCAGACTCCGCACCCGTCCATAAACCCACCCTCGACACCCGCGGGCGGGGAGGAAGACTCTTCGGAGACACCTTCTCCTCGCTCGGGATCCGGAACTACCGGCTGTTCTTCACCGGAGCGATCGTCTCCAACACCGGTACGTGGATGGCCCGGATCACCCAGGACTGGCTGGTCCTGAGCCTCACCGGCTCGGCCGCCGCCGTCGGCATCACGACGGCCCTCCAGTTCCTGCCGATGCTGCTCTTCGGGCTGTACGGCGGTGTCATCGCCGACCGCTACCCGAAGCGGCGCCTGCTCCTCGTCAGCCAGGCCGCCCTCGGGCTGTGCGGGCTCGCGCTCGCCGCCCTCACCCTCTCCGGCCACATCCAGGTCTGGCACGTCTACCTGATCGCCTTCCTGCTCGGCATGGTGACCGTCGTCGACAACCCCGCCCGGCAGACCTTCGTCTCCGAGATGGTCGGCCCCGGACAGCTCCGCAACGCCGTCTCCCTGAACTCGGCGAACTTCCAGTCCGCCCGGCTCATCGGGCCCGCCGTCGCCGGTGTCCTCATCGCCGGGATCGGCAGTGGATGGGCCTTCCTGCTGAACGGCCTGTCCTTCCTCGCCCCGCTGGTCAGCCTCCTGCTCATGCGGACGAGCGAGCTCCACAAGGTGGAGCGCGCCCCGCGCGGCAAGGGACAGCTGAGAGAGGGGCTGCGGTACGTGGCCGGGCGGCCCGATCTGATCTGGCCGATCGTCCTGGTCGGCTTCGTCGGGACCTTCGGGTTCAACTTCCCGATCTGGCTCACCGCCTTCTCCGGCGACGTCTTCCACGTCGGCGCCGGATCGTACGGCTTCCTCAACACCCTGATGGCGGCCGGCTCCCTCGTGGGCGCCCTCGCCGCGGCCCGCCGCGGCTCGACCCGGCTGCGGATGCTGGTCGTCGCGGCGGGCGTCTTCGGCGTCCTGGAGATCGCGGCGGCCCTGTCGCCCGCGTTCTGGCTGTTCGCGCTGCTGCTCGTGCCGATCGGCCTGCTCGGCCTCACGGTGAACATCACCGCGAACTCGGCCGTCCAGATGGCCACCGACCCCGCCATGCGGGGACGGGTCCTGAGCCTCTACATGATGGTCTTCGCCGGCGGCACGCCGATCGGGGCCCCGCTGCTCGGCTGGGTCACCGACACGTACGGCGCCCGCGTCGGCTTCGCCACGGGCGGCGCGATCTCGCTCGCCGCGGCGGTCCTCGTGGGGCTGGTCCTGGCCCGGGTCGGCGGCCTCAAGGTCGCGATGGGCTGGCACCGGGGTCACCCGCAGGTGCGGTTCGTTTCGCGGGAGCGGCTGGCGACGGCTGCGTAGCCCTTGGGCGGGCGGCGGCCTCGGTTCGGGTGCGGCTTCGGTTCGGGTGGGGCTTCGGTTCGGGTGGGGCGCCCCGACCGGGGCCGGGGCCTCCGCGGGGGAGGTGGTGTCCGGACTGCGTCTCACCGCGCTTCGCGCGAGTTCAAGACGCTCTTACGTCCGGACACCACCTCCCCCGCTCCGGCCCCGTCCCCTCCCGTCGTCGTCAGACCCGCCGTTCCAGGACCTGGCCCGGCCAGTCGCCGACCTCGAACGTTGTGGTGCGGGTGAAGCCCTGGCCCTCGTAGTACTCGACCAGGCGGCCCTCGCTGCCTGCGAAGCAGTCCACGCGGAGGAGCGATACTCCTCGGCGCCGGGTTTCGTCCGTCGCGTGAGCCAGGAGTGCCGCTCCTACCCCGTGGCCGTGGAAGTTCGCGTCCGTCGCCAGGAGGCGTACGTACACCTCCGGCTCGTCGGCCGGTTCGATGTACTGGCCGGGGTGCGGCGTCAGCGTCATCGTGCCCGCCGGGACGCCGTCGATCTCCACGATCCACGGGTCGCCCTCGGACATCGTCCGCGCGACCTGTTCCACGGCCTTGGGGCGCTCGGAGAACGACTCCGTCCCCCACTGGGCGGTGATCCCCTTGCCGTTGAGCCAGACCACGGCGCTGTCGAGTATCGCGAGTACCGCGGGGAGGTCCTCCGCCCCGCCCTTCCGGATCTTCATGCCGGAGAGGCTAGTCGTACGACATGGCCACCGGCGCCGCACCCTCGACGTGACGCGGACGGCGCAGGGCGCGGCGTACTTCTACGCCGGTACGGGGCTGGCCGGGGGGCCGTACCGGCAGGTTTCCTGACGCGGCCGCCGGCCCTGTCTCCTGCCAGACTTCCCCCATGAGGCTTTTCGCCGCCGTCGTGCCCCCGTCGGCGCAGCTGGACGAGCTCGGGCGGGTCGTCGACCGGCTGCGCCGGCTGCCCGGTGCGGACGGGCTCCGCTGGACCCCGCGGCCGGGGTGGCACTTCACCCTGGCCTTCATGGGGGAGGTCGACGAGGAGCTGCTGCCCGAGCTGCGGGCGCGGCTCGCGCGGGCCGCGCACCGGACGCCGCCGTTCCCGCTGCGGCTGCACGGCGGCGGGCACTTCGGGCGGCGGGCGCTGTGGGCCGGTGCCGCCGGGGACCTGGACGAGCTGCGGCTGCTCGCCGAGCGCGCCGACGCGGCCGCCCGCCGCGCCGGGGTCCCGATGGAGGAGCACCGCCGCTACCAGGCCCATCTGACGGTCGCCCGGGCGCGCGCGGAAGGGGCGGGCCTGCGTCCCTTCCTCGACGAGCTCGCCGGGTTCGAGGGCAGCCGCTGGCAGGTCGGCGAGCTGGTCCTGGTTCGGTCGAACCTGCCGGTGAGCGGGGTGCCGGGGGAGCAGCCCCGGTACGAGACGGTGGACCGCCGGCCCCTGGCCGGGGGAGGGGGCGGGGAGGGAGCGGGTTAACCTCGACGGGTGGATCCGAAGACTCGAAACCTGATCATGGCCGGCGCTCTCGTCCTGATGTTCGCGATCATCGCGGTGTCGTCGCTGGTCGGGAAGTGAAGCGGTAGGCCCTTGCTTCGAGTGCGCTCGAAGCAGTTGGCTTGACGACCATGGAGTACACGCAGCTCGGACGCACCGGACTCAAGGTCAGCCGACTCGTCCTCGGGACGATGAACTTCGGACCGCAGACGGACGAAGCCACCAGTCACGCCATCATGGACACCGCCCTCGACGCGGGGCTCAACTTCTTCGACACCGCGAACGTCTACGGGTGGGCGGAGAACAAGGGGCGGACGGAGTCGATCATCGGCTCCTGGTTCGCCAAGGGCGACGGCCGCCGTGACCGTACGGTCCTCGCCACCAAGGTCTACGGGAACATGGGCCCCGACGGCGAGGCCTGGCCCAACCACGACAAGCTCTCGGCGCTCAACATCCGCCGGGCCGTGGAGGCCAGTCTCAAGCGGCTCGGGACCGACTACATCGACGTCTACCAGTTCCACCACGTCGACCGCGCGACTCCCTTCGAGGAGATCTGGCAGGCCGTCGACGTGCTGATCCAGCAGGGCAAGGTGCTGTACGCGGGCTCCTCGAACTTCCCCGGGTACAAGATCGCCCAGGCCAACGAGACGGCCGCCCGGCGGGGCTCGGTCGGGCTCGTCAGCGAGCAGTGCCTCTACAACCTCTTCGAGCGGCGCGCCGAGATGGAGGTGATCCCGGCCGCGCAGGAGTACGGCCTCGGGGTCATCCCCTGGTCGCCGCTGCACGGCGGTCTGCTCGGCGGGGTCCTGAAGAAGGAGACCGAGGGCAAGCGGCGTACGGAGGGGCGCGCGGCGGCCACGCTGGCCGACCCGGTGGTGCGGGCGCAGCTCCAGGCGTACGAGGACCTGCTCGACAAGCACGGCCTCGCGCCCGGTGAGGCGGCCCTCGCGTGGCTGCTCACGCGCCCGGGCGTGACGGGTCCGATCGTCGGCCCGCGCACACCCGAGCAGCTGGCGGGCGCGCTGCGCGCCCTGGAGGTGGAGCTGAGCGAGGAGGTCCTCGCCGGACTCGACGAGATCTTCCCGGGCCCCGGGCCCTCCCCGGAGGCCTTCGCCTGGTGATCCCGTAGGGGTCAGGGGGCGCCCAGCCAGCTCGTGGCGTCCAGGCGGAACGCCGTCTCGGCGGGGACGACGTTCCGCAGGGCCGCCTCCATGTCCCGGACGCGGTCCGCGCCGAGGGCGGCGGCCCACTCCGCGCGCAGGTCGTCGAAGATCGCGGCGGAGCGGGCGAGGGCGTCGTACCCGCGCGGGGTGAGCCGGACGAGCTTGCGGCGCGCGTCGGCGGGGTCGTCGGCGCGTTCCGCGTAGCCGGCGGCGAGCAGGCGGTCGACGGTCTTGCCGGCGGCCTGCTTGGAGACGCCGAGGCGGCGCCCGATGTCGCTGGCGGTGGCGCCGTGGACCCCGATGGCCTGCATGGCGAAGCCGTGGGCGGGGCGCATGTCGGGGTGGCCCTCGTCGGCGAGGCGGGCGTGCAGCCGGTCGATGAGGGTGCGGAAGCCGCCGAAGAGGAGCAGGGGGAGCTCGTACCCCGGGGTGTCGCGCACGGGCGCTTCCACGGGACCCCCCTTGCCCTTATCGACAACCTGGTTTACGTTTTCTCCAGCGACATGGTCAACCATGTTGTCCATTCTAGTCAGGGGGAACCGCCTTGTCCGCACCGCTCGACATGTCCGCCCGCACCGCCGCCGCCGTCGCCCTCCTCAAGGAGTCCCCGGAGACCCTCGACGGCTTCCTCAAGCTCAGCGCGATCTTCGAGTCCACCACCCTCGACCCGCACTCCCGCGAGACGGTCATCCTGACCGTCGCCGAACGCAACCAGTGCCACCTCTGCGTGGACATGCACGAGGCGAAGATGGCCGCCCTCGGACCGGCCCCCGACGCCGAACGCCTCGCCGCCGTCCGGACGTTCACCCTCCGGGCCCTCGCCTCCTCCGGCGCGGTGAGCGACGAGGACCTCGCCGCCTTCGAGAAGGCCGGCTACACCCGCCGCAACGCCCTGGAGGTCGTCCTCGGCATCGGCACGTACACGGTGTCGACCTTCGCCAACCGCCTCACCCGCGCCGCCTGACCCCTCAGGAGCCGTACGGGCCGCCCAGACCCCACGCCTGGTGCATCGCGTCGGCGAAGGCGGCCGCCAGCTTGCGCTCGCCGCTCGGGCCGGGGTGGGTGCCGTCGTACGTGTCGGCCCCGAGGTCGTACGACTCCGGAACCGTCGCGAGCAGCAGCGGCGAGGCGGCCGTGTCCAGGTCGGCGACCGCCTTCGCGAGGAGCTCGTTGAAGCGGGCGCACTCGGCGGCGAACGGCGCGTCGTACCCGGCGCGGACGTTGGGGATGACCGGCAGGAGGACGGCCCGGACACGCGGGTTCGCGGCCCGCGCCGCCGCCACGAACGCCCGGACGTTCTCCTCCGTCTGGTCGCTGTTCGTGTAGAAGCCCAGGTCGATCAGGCCCAGGGAGATCAGCAGCACGTCCGCCCCCATGGCCGCGACCGTCTCGCCGATCACGGGCGCCATGTGCAGCCAGCCCTCGCCCCAGCCCGCCAGATGACGCCGGGCGTCAGCGGGGAACGCGGGATCGGGATACGCCTCCGACGACGGGGCGTCGGCGGCGGGGTCGTACAGACCGGAGCGCGGCCCGACGATCTCGTACCCGCCGGGGAGCGTCGCCTCCAGGTGCTCCCACATGCGGTAACGCCAGGTCCAGTCGCCGGCGCGTCCGATGGTCATGCTGTCGCCGACGAACAGAAAACGCATGGTCATATCATCGCGGACCGTGTCCTGGACCTGCGACGTGATCCGGGACACGGGATGTTGGATCCGGGACGTTGGATCCGGGATACAAGATCCGGGATGTTGGATCCGGGATACAAGATCCGGGATGTTGGATCCGGGATACAAGATCCGGGATGTTGGATCCGGCGGATTGGATCCTGGATGTTGGATCCGGCGGATTGGATCCTGGATCCGGGATTCTCCTGGATATTGGATCCCGGATCCTGAATCCAGGCGCCTACCCCAGGAAGCCGTCGAGGGTCCCCGCGACCCACTCCGCGTCGTCGTGCCACGGGAAGTGCCCCGCCCCCGCCAGGACCGCGAGCTCCGCCTTCGGGAACAGCTCCGCGTACGCGGCGGCCGTCGGCACCGGGGTGTTCGCGTCCCCCTCCCCGGCCACGACGAGCACCGGACGGCCGAACTCCGCGAACACCGCACGCGTGGCCTCCGGTTCGAAGGCGCCCTCGCTCGCGTAGACCCCCGCGGCCTCCCCGTTCCGCTGCCGCACCATGGCCGCGTTCCGCTCCCGCGCCGCCTCGTCCCACGTCCCGTGGAAGAACGGCGCGACCGCCTTGAACGTCTCCGCCGAACCCCGGCCCGCCGCCAGCTCCTCCAGGGCCGCGTACGCCGGACCGAACCACGGCTCCTCCTCGCGCCAGGGCTGCCGCGCCGCCGCGAGCCGCTCCTCCCCGCCCGTGTCGAGCCCGACGGCCGCCGTGCCCGGCGTGAGGAGGACGAGCCGGGCCACCCGCTGCGGGTACCGGGCCGTGTACAGCGCCGCCAGGTTCGCGCCCGCCGAGTGCCCGAGGAGGTCGATCGTGTCGAGCCCGAGGTGCGCGCGCAGCGCCTCGATGTCCTCGACCTGCCGGTCGCAGCGGTACGAGGCCGGGTCCTCCGGCACCGCCGAGGCGCCGGTGCCCCGCAGGTCGAGCCGGATCAGGGTGCGGTGGGCGTCGAGCCCGCCGAGGTCGCCCAGATAGGCGGAGTCCTGCATCGGGCCGCCGGGCAGACAGACCAGCGGGGCGCCGGAACCGGACGCGTGGTACGCGAGCAGGGTGCCGTCGGGAGCGGGGAAAGTAGGCATGGGTGCGACCGTGGCAGTGGCTCCGATGCTGGTCAAGCCGGTTTCCGTGCCGTCATGGCACGCTTGGTCCCATGCGATCTGCTCTGTGCGCCCTCGGCGCGGCCGCCGCCCTCGCGCTGCTCCCGGCCGGCCATGCCCGTGCCCAAGGGCAGGAACCCGACCGGGACTTCACGATCGAGGACGCCCGGATCACCGAGTCCAGCGGCCTCGCCGCGAGCCGGGCCCATCCCGGGATCTACTGGACGCACAACGACCAGGACGCGCCCCTGGTCTACGGCATCGACTCCCGTACGGGAAAGACCGTCGCCACCCTCACCATGGCCGGCGTCGGCACCCCCCGCGACATGGAGGCGATCGCCGTCGGCCCGGACGGCGACATCTACGTCGGCGACATCGGCGACAACCTCGACGGCTCCTGGGACCACGTCTGGATCTACCGCTTCCCCGAGCCGAAGACCCTGGGGGACCAGACCGTCCGGGCGAAGCAGTACGTCGTGAAGTACGCCGACGGGGCCCGCAACGCCGAGGCCCTGATGGTCCATCCGAAGACGGGCCGGGTGTACATCGCGAGCAAGAACGAGGACGGCGGCGGCCTGTACGCGGGCCCCGAGCGGCTCTCCCCGTCCGGGACGAACGTCTTCCGGCGCGTCGGCGAGGTGCCCTGGGTGACGGACGGCGCCTTCTCCCCGGACGGCGACCGGCTCGTCCTGCGCGGCTACTTCACGGCCAAGGAGTACGCCTGGAAGGACGGCCGCCTCGGCGACGAGGGCACGGCGGTCGGGGCCCCCTTCCAGGGCCAGGCCGAGTCGGTGACGTACACCCCGGACGGCTCGGCCTTCATGTTCGGCTCCGAGGGCAGGGGCAGCCGGGTGGTGCGCGTCGAGCGGGCGGGCTCGTCCGGGCCCTCGGGCAGCCCCTCGGGCCCGCCGGCCCCGCGGACGCCGGGAGCGCCGAAGTCCCCGACGGCGCAGGGGGAGGGCGGCCAGGGCAGCGCGACCACCGGCTTCCTCGTCCTCGCCGGCGCCACGGTCCTCGTCCTCGGCGCCAAGCGTCTGCTGCGCCGCGGCTGATCAGGGCCGAGACTGGAAGGAGACCGGGGAGACCGAGGCCCGGACCGGCAGGCCGACACGAGACGTGGAGGAACCATGACGGGATTCACGCGCGAGGACACCCCCGTCGCCATGGAAGGCGGCGGCGTGGACTTCCGCAAGCAGGAGGCCGGCGGCGGTCTGAGTGTCTCCTTCATCCACCTCCCCAAGGGCACCGACATGGCACCGGCGCTCAAGGGCCTGGAAGGCGACCTGTGCCAGTGCCCCCACTGGGGGTACCTCCTGAACGGCCGCATCAGGATGCGGACCGCCTCAGGCGAGGAGACCTACGAGGCCGGACAGGCCTACTACTGGGGGCCGGGCCACGCCCCCGAGGCACTGGAGGACACCGATGTCGTGGAGTTCTCGCCGACCGCCGAGTTCGACGCCGTGATCGACCACGTGAAGGCGCAGTCGGGCTGAGCCCGGCCGGGAACGCCGAAGGGCCCGGCGTCGGTCGCGTCCGATGCCGGGCCCTTCGTACGACCAGAGGTCAGAGCTTCTCGATCACGTAGTCGATGCAGGCCGTCAGGGCCCGCACGTCCGCCGGGTCGACCGCCGGGAACATCGCGATCCGCAGCTGGTTGCGGCCCAGCTTGCGGTACGGCTCGGTGTCCACGATGCCGTTGGCGCGCAGCACCTTCGCGACGGCCGCCGCGTCGATCTCGTCCGCGAAGTCGATCGTGCCGATGACCTGCGAGCGCTTCGCCGGGTCGGTGACGAACGGGGTCGCGTGCTTCGACTCCTCGGCCCAGGTGTAGAGGGCGTCCGAGGACTCCTTCGTACGGGCCACCGCCCAGTCCAGACCGCCCTGGCCGTTGATCCACTTCAGCTGCTCGTTGAGCAGGAAGAGGGTCGAAAGGGCAGGGGTGTTGTACGTCTGGTTCTTCAGCGAGTTGTCGATCGCCGTCGGGAGGGAGAAGAACTCGGGGACGTGCCGGCCCGAGCCGTGGATCTTCTGCGCCCGCTCCAGGGCGGCCGGGGAGAAGGCCGCGAGCCACAGGCCGCCCTCGGCGGCGAAGGACTTCTGCGGGGCGAAGTAGTAGACGTCCGTCTCGGTGATGTCGACCGGGAGGCCGCCCGCGCCCGAGGTCGCGTCGACCAGGACGAGCGCGCCCTCGTCGGCGCCCGCGACCCGCTTGATCGGGGCGGCGACACCGGTGGAGGTCTCGTTGTGGGTGTACGCGTAGACGTCGACGCCCGCCTCGGCCACCGGCTCCGGGTGGGTGCCCGGGTCGGAGGAGATCACGGTCGGCTCGGCAAGCCAGGGAGCCAGCTTGGCGGCCTTCGCGAACTTGGAGGAGAACTCGCCGAAGGTGAGGTGCTGCGACTTGTTCTCGATGAGGCCGTGGGTCGCGACGTCCCAGAAGGCGGTGGAGCCGCCGTTGCCCAGGATCACCTCGTAGCCCTCGGGCAGTGAGAAGAGGTCGGAGATGCCGGCACGTACCTCGCCGACCAGGTTCTTGACCGGAGCCTGGCGGTGGGACGTGCCGAGGAGGGAGGTGCCGGTGGCGGCCAGGGCGTCCAGCGCCTCCGTACGCACCTTGGAGGGGCCCGCGCCGAAACGGCCGTCGGCGGGCTTGATGTCAGCGGGAATCTGGATCTCAGCCACGAGGCGGAGAGTATCGGGTCGGAACGGGGCCGGTCGCCGGATGTCCGCCCGATGAGACGAGGACTGAGACATCCTGGGCTTGTGGGAACACACGATCATGACCCGTCCGGACTCGCCGCCGACCTGCGCACCGCCGTCGCCGGAGAGGTCGACTTCTCCGCCACCGCCAGGGCCCTGGCGACGATGGACGCCTCCAACTACCGCCGCGTTCCCGCCGGTACGGTCGCGCCGCGCGACGCCGCCGACGTCGCGGCCGCCCTGGAGGCGTGTCGGGCGCACGGCACCACACCGGTCGTCGCACGGGGTGCCGGGACCTCGATCGGAGGCCAGGCGACCGGCGCCGGCGTCGTGCTCGACCTCACACGGCACATGGGCGGGATCGTCTCGCTGGACCCCGAGGAGCGGACGGCCGTCGTCCGGCCGGGGCTCGTCCTCGACCGGCTGCGGGCCGCGGCCCGCCCGTACGGGCTGACCTTCGGCCCCGACCCGTCCACGCACAGCCGCTGCACCCTCGGCGGCATGATCGGCAACAACGCGTGCGGGGCGCACTCGGTCGCCTGGGGGACCACGGCGGACAACGTGCGCTCGCTCGAAGTGGTGACGTACCGGGGTGAGAAGTTGACATTGGGGAGGGGTGGGCGGGGTGCGCCCGCCGGACTCCTCGACCTCGTCGACCGCCACCTCGCCCTCCTCCGCACCGGCTACCCGGCCGGTCTGCCCCGCCGGATCTCCGGCTACGCCCTCGACGCGCTGCTCCCCGAGCGGGGCGTGGACGTGGCCCGCTCCTTCTGCGGCAGCGAGGGCACGCTCGGGGTGGTGACCGAGGCGACGGTGGCGCTCGTCCCGCTGCCCGCCGAGCCGGTCCTCGTCGTCCTCGGCTACGCGGACGAGAGCGCGGCGGCGGACGCGGCGGCCGGGCTGCTTCCGTACCGGCCCCTGACGGTGGAGGGCATGGCGGCCGATCTCGTACGGGGGGCGAGCGGGCTGCCTCGCGGTGGGGCCTGGCTGTTCTGCGAGGTGGACGGTGCTCAGGCCGCCACGGATCTGGTCCGGGCGGCGGACGCCGTCGACGCGGCCGTGGTGCGGGAGGCGGCCGGGCAGCGGGCGCTGTGGCGGATCCGGGAGGACGCGGCGGGGACGGCGACCCGGATGCCGGGCGGCGGGGACGCCTGGCCGGGCTGGGAGGACTGCGCGGTGCCGCCGGCGCGGCTCGGCGCGTACCTCCGTGAGTTCCGCGCCCTGCTGGCGGACTTCGGCCTCCGGGGAGTCCCGTACGGGCACTTCGGGGACGGGTGCGTGCACGTGCGGATCGACTTCGACCTGTGGACGGGGAAGGGCGTACGGGACTTCCGCCGGTTCTCGGAGGCGGTCGCCGACCTCGTGGTCGCCCACGGCGGCTCGCTCTCCGGCGAGCACGGCGACGGGCAGGCGCGGGCCGAACTGCTGCCGAGGATGTACGGCGAGGAGCTGGTCGGCCTCTTCGGCGCGGTCAAGGACGTGTGGGACCCGGACGGGGGCCTCAACCCGGGGATGCTGGTGCGGCCCCGCCGGCTCGACGAGGGGCTGCGCTTCGAGGGGCTGCCGGTGGTGGGGGTGGGGCGGGCCGCCGCCCGGTGCGTGGGAGTGGCCAGGTGCCGGGTGGACGGGCCGAGCACGGGACCGGGCGTGATGTGCCCCTCGTACCGGGCGACGGGAGAGGAGAAGCACTCCACCCGGGGCCGGGCGCGGCTCCTGCACGAGATGGCGCTCGGCGAGGTGATCACCGACGGCTGGCGCTCGGAGGAGGTCCGGGAGGCGCTGGACCTGTGCCTGTCCTGCAAGGGCTGCCGCAGTGACTGCCCGGTGGGCGTGGACATGGCCGCGTACAAGGCGGAGTTCCTCGACCGGCACTACGCGGGCCCCGGCGGCCTGCTGCGCCGGCCGCGCTCGCACTGGACGATGGGCCGCCTGCCGGGGTGGCTGGCGCACTTCGGGAGGGGGCTGAACGCGGTGACGGGGCTGCCGTTCGCGGCGAGGCTCGCGGGGGTGACGCCGGAGCGGACGATGCCGAGGGTGGCGGAACGGTCCTTCGCGTACTGGTTCGCCCAGCGGGCCTCGACCCGCCCGCCGTCCCTCACCCTGTGGCCGGACACCTTCACGAACCACCTGGCGCCCCGGGTCGGCGAGGCCGCCGTCCGCGTCCTGGAGGACGCGGGCCTGGGGGTGGACCTGCCGCCGGGCCGGGTCTGCTGCGGGCTGACCTACGTGTCGACGGGGCAGCTGGGAGCGGCGCGGAAGGTGATGCGGCGGACGCTGGACGTGATGGGGGAGGGGGAGGGGGACAGTGGTGCTGGTGGTGCTGGTGGTGCTGGTGGTGCTGGTGGTGCTGGTGGTCCCGGTGGTCCCGGTGGTCCCGTCCGCCCCGTCGTCGTCCTCGAACCCTCCTGCGCGGCGACCCTCCGCACCGACCTGCCGGAGCTCCTGCCGGACGACCCGCGCGCGGCGCGGCTGGCGGGGGCGGTCCGCACCTTCGCGGAGGCCCTGGAGGAGCTGGCCCCCGACTGGGCCCCGCCCCGCCTCGACCGGCCGGTCACCGGCCAGAACCACTGCCACCAGCACGCCGTCCTGGGCGACGCGGCGGACCGCCGCCTCCGCTCCCGCGCCGGTCTCACGGGTGACCTGGTGGGCGGCTGCTGCGGCCTGGCGGGCAACTTCGGCTTCGAACCGGGCCACTACGAGGTCTCGGTGGCGTGCGCGGAGGACCAGCTCCTTCCGGCGCTGAGGGCCGCCGCTCCGGATGCGGTGGTCGTGGCGGACGGCTTCTCGTGCAGGACCCAGATCGGGGACCTGACGGACGCGCGGGGGCGGCATCTGGCGGAGGTACTGGCGGAGGGACTGGACGAGGCGCCGGGGGAAGGGGCCGGGAAGCCCCCGAATCCCTTTGACTAGCGCTGACTTGGGGGACGGGCGGTGCGAGGCGAGTCGTAGGTGCCGGGCCGAATCGACAGGCGCGGGGGCCGCGGGAGGAGGGAGGGAGCCGAGGTCTTTCGGGGCTGCTGCGGAGGGGTGGCAGTCGTGCGAGGGCGGGCCGTGGACGGTCTCGCCGCTCAGGGACCTCCTCAGCGGACGGGCTCCTCGGGGTCGATCCGGCAGCGTGTTGTCGAGACGCGTGTGCCCGTGTCCCGCTATGACCATCAGTGCATTCATCCTCTCGGTCTCCTGCCCGCTTGTCCGGGCCCGTTACTGAAAGGAAGAAAAGCGAACGGACACATCCGCGCGGCCGTTCTGGCCCCGCTGACGATTTCGTCGCTGCTGCTCGGCTCCGCGGCGTTCACCATGAACGCGGCGCAGGCGGTGCCCTCCGCCACGTGTTCGGTGAAGCAGAGCACGACGGTCGGCAAGTTCGACGTCGAGGGCAAGGGCTTCAGGCCGGGCGTGACCGTCTTCTTCGAGAGCAACAACACCCACACCGCGACCGGGAAGGCGGACGCCAAGGGCGAGATCTCGTTCCTGGGCTTCTTCCCCGCGGGCACGATCACGGCACCCCAGCCCGGCACCCCCGAGGTCACCTGCGGCACGGTCAAGCAGGCCGAGCAGAAGGACGCCCAGGAGCAGTACCGCATGGGCTACCGGCAGGGTGCCGCAGCGGTCACCTCCCGCTGACGATTTCCCGGGCCATCGCCACCAGCGCCTCCGTCGCCGGGTGCGGGAAGGCGTCCCGCCAGGCGAGGAGCACCGGCAGCGGGGGTGCGTCGGGGAGCGGGCGGTAGGTGACGCCCGGATGGGGGTGGAGGGCCGCCGTGGAGGCGGAGGAGACGCCGATGCCCCGGCCTGCGGCGATCGCCGTGAGCCAGTCGTCGGTGTTGGCGACGGTGAGGGCGGCCGTCGGGCGGGCGGCGGGGGGCCAGAGCGCGAGGGTGGTCGCGCCCGAGACGGTGTTGAGGACGACCGTCTCGCCCGCGAGGTCGTCGAGGGCGAGCCGGGGGCGGTCCGCGAGCGGACTGTCGGCGGGCAGCGCGACCACCCGCTCCTCGGTCGTGAGCTCCGCCGTGACCAGGCCGGGTGCCTCCACGGCCCCGCGCAGCAGCGCCGCGTCGACCTCGCCGCGGGCGAGGCCGGCGGTGCGGTCGTCGATGCGGAGGAGTTCGAGCGGGGTCTCGGGGTGGGCGCGCTGCCAGCGCCGGAGCAGGGGCGTGGTGTACGGGCCGAAGGCCGACCAGGCGTGCCCGAGGCGCAGCGGGCGGTGGCGCAGTCGCGCGGGGTCGACGGCGGCTTCGAAGGCGGCGAGGGCGGCGGCCGCCCGGTCCCGGAACGCGCGGCCTTCGGCGGTGAGCGCGAGGTGGTGCGTGGAGCGGTCGACCAGTCGGGCGCCGAGGTGCTGCTCCAGGGCGGCGAGCGTGCGGGAGACGGCGGGCTGGGTGAGGTGGAGCCGGGCGGCCGCCCTGGTGAGGCTGGATTCCTCGGCGATGGCGAGGAAGCAGCGGAGGTGGCGCAGCTCGATGCTCATGCGTCCGGAGCATAACCGCAGCGCAATCGGCATTTCCGGTGCGGCGCGGAGGCTCGTAGCGTGGGAGGGGAATTCAGGGTGTGGGCCGGACGGGGGGTGCACTACTCTGGACTTGTGGTCCAGTTCAGTGGACTGGCGTGTGCGTGGTGAAGGAGTCTTCGGTGGACGGTCCCGTCAAGGAGGTGGCCCCGGCGGCGACGCCCGCGGGGGTCTCGGCCGCAGTACCCGGGGCGGGGGCGCCCCGGTCCGTGGCGGGGCGTCGGCTCGGGCCCGTCGCGCTCGTCGTCGCCGGCGGGCTGTCCGTGCAGTTCGGCTCCGCCGTCGCCGTCCTGCTCATGCCCCGCGCGGGCGCGCTCGGCGTCGTCACCCTGCGGCTCGTGCTCGCCGCCGCCGTCCTGCTGATCGTCTGCCGACCCAAGGTCCGCGGCTACGGCCGCGCCGACTGGGGCACGGTCCTCGCCTTCGGCACCGCCATGGCCGGCATGAACATCCTCTTCTACCAGGCCGCCGACCGGATTCCCCTGGGCGCCGCCGTGACCCTGGAGGTCCTCGGCCCGCTGATCCTCTCCGTGGCCGCCTCCCGCCGGCTGATGAACCTCCTGTGGGCGGGGCTCGCCCTCGGCGGCGTCGTCCTCCTCGGGGGCGGCGGCTTCGACCGTCTCGACCCGCTCGGCGCGGCCTTCGCGCTCGCGGCGGGCGCCATGTGGGCCACGTACATCGTCTTCAGCGCGCGTACGGGCCGCCGCTTCCCGCAGGCCGACGGGCTCGCGCTCGCCATGGCCTTCGGCGCCGTCCTCAGCCTGCCGCTCGGCATCGCGGAGGCGGGCGACAAGCTCCTCGTGCCGTCGACGATCGGCCTGGGCCTCGCCGTCGCGCTGATGTCCTCGGTCCTCCCGTACACCCTGGAACTCCTCGCGCTGCGCCGGCTGCCCGCGCCCACCTTCGCCATCCTGATGAGCCTGGAACCGGCCATCGCCGCGACGGCCGGCTTCCTCGTCCTCGACCAGGCCCTGTCCGGCACCGACGCCCTCGCGATCGCCCTCGTCATCGCGGCGAGCATGGGCGCGGTCCGCACCCAGTCCCGAAGGGCCCGGCGGGAGTCCCGCTAGGCACCGTCCGACAAAGGATCCTGGGTGGGTTCGCGGATCCGGCGGGTGTACGCGGAGCCGGCGGGGCGTCCGTTCTGCCTGGTCGGGCACTGATCCGTCGGGTCCCGGACGGCTGACCCGAATCCGTCGATCTTTGGCCGCCCGCCTGTTGAGGGGGCCTGAGGCGGCGTCGATCATGGAGGGGTCGTCAGTCGTACGAGGAGGGGGAGCCGGTCATGGCCCTGGAGATGCGTGAACGGTGCGAGCGCTGCGAGACCGAGGCCCTGGCGCCGGACGGACCCGCCCGGATCTGCTCGTTCGAGTGCAGCTTCTGCGTCCCGTGCGCCGACGCCATGGACGACGTCTGCCCCAACTGCGGCGGCGAGCTGGTGCCGCGCCCGCGGCGAGTCCGCGGCTAGGGGGCACGTCGTGCGGAGGGGGAGTCGGGTGCTGACCGCGATGGTCGCGGCCGTCCTGCTGGGCGGTTGCTCGTCGTCCGGCGCCGAGGAGACGAAGGCGTACTGGCAGGACTACTGCACCCGGCTGGGCACCTGGCAGGAGGCGAGGAACTCCGTGGACGCCTTCCCGGAGAAGTCCGGTGACGCGGACGGCACCACCGGGGTGCTCGCCCAGGCCGTGGTCTCCGCCGCCGAGGTGCTCGACCGGAAGGGGCACGGCGAGGACAGTGCCCGCGTCCTCGACGACACCGTCGCGGCGGTCACGGGCGCGGATCTGGTGGCCGAGGGGCGCGTCGTGTCCTCCTGCGACCGGGCCGGTTTCGAGACCCTCATGAGATAGGCGCGCCCGGGCGCTCGCCGGAGCGTCGGGATCCGCATCGGCGGGTGTTCCGGCGCTCGCGCAGGTCGGAGGGGGTGGTGCCGGCGGGGCCCATCAGCGTCGCTGATGATAGTTGATACCTTCGCGAAGGTTTTTATTTCATGGGTCCATGACCGCATCCACCAGCTCCACTCCGGAGCCGGCGACACTGCCGGCTCGTTCCGGGGCCTACCCGGACGGCAGGACCCCCCTCGCTGACGCCGTGCTCGCAGTGGCCCGACGTGACATCGCCACGTTCCACGCGCTGCCGCTCTCGCACGGCCGGTCTATCCGCGACTCCCACATGCGGGAGACCTACGAGGCGCTCTTCGGCGTCGCGCAGCTCGCGGCCGACGTGTCCTACAGCGGCACGATGCTCGACTCCTTCTTCCGGCCCCGGGGCCCGCTCCGCGAGGCCCAGCGCCTCGCGGCCCGCAGCTTCGGCGCCGACGCCACCTTCTTCCTCTCGGCCGGCACCAGCACCGCCAACCGGGTCGCCCTGACCGCGCTGACCCAGCCCGGCTCCCGCGTCCTCGCGGACCGCTCCTGCCACCAGTCGGTGCACTTCGCCCTCAACTCGCTCGGCGTCCAGGTCGCGTACGCCCCCATGCAGCGCTGCTGCGACGGCTGCCCCCGGACGTACGCGGACCTGCCCCGGCTCCTGGAGATGTTCCGCGCCGCCGCGGCCGAGGGCCGGCCCTTCGACACCGTCGTCCTCTCCGCCGTCTCCTACGACGGCGTCCGGTACGACCTGCCGACCGTCCTCGCCGAGCTCGCCGCCGTCCACCCCACCGTCTCCGTCCTCGTCGACGAGGCCTGGGGCGCGGCGCACCGCTTCCACCCCCGGCTGCGCCCGCTCACCGCGCTGCACGCCGTCGAGGCGCTCCGCGCCGCCGACCCGCGCCTCGCCATGAACGTGGCCGTCACCCACTCCGCGCACAAGTCGATGTCCGCGCTCCGCCAGGGCTCGTACCTGCACCTCATCGGCGACGGAGAGGCCCAGGAGCGCACCGCGCAGGCCCTCTTCCAGCACCACACCACCTCGCCCAGCTGGCCCGTGCTCGCCAGCCTGGACCTGGCCCGGCTCCAGGCCGAGACCGAGGGCGAGTCGCTCCTCGGCCGCTCCCTCGGGCTCGCCCGCACCCTGCGCGTCGAGCTCGCCACGGACCCGAGGCTCTCCGCGTACCGCCCGCTCGGACCCGACGGCCACCTCACCGACGCCGCGCAGCTCGTCAGCGACGACCCCACCCGGGTCCTCGTCGACATCAGCGCCCTCGGCATCACGGCGGCCGACTTCCGCCGGATGCTCTTCGACGAGTACGCGCTGTACGTGGCCCGGGAGAGCGGCGACGCCGTCCTCTTCCACATCCACATCGGGGTGGACGAGGCGACCCTGCTGCGGCTCCTCGACGCCCTGCGCACCATCCAGCGCACCTACCGGAGCGCCTCCGCGGCCCTGGCCACGGGCACCTCCGAGCACTTCATCATCGCCTACCCGCCCGGCATCCCGATCACGGTGCCCGGCGAGAAGCTCTGCGAGCGGACGCTCAGCCAGATCGACGAACTGCGCTCCAGCGGCTGCGAGATCTACACGCTGCGGAACCCCACCGTCTCCGCCCGCGAGCTCGCCGTCCAGGCCGCCACCGGTTCCGTGCCGGCCGCCGTCGACCACCTGACCGTCGAGCGCCTCGGCACCGAACAGCTCACCACCGAGCGCCTCAGTACCCAACAGCTCGCCGGTGCCGCGGCCGCCGTCTCGGCCGCCGGCACCACCGCGGCCACCGTCACGGCCGCCGCGACCGCCGTCGCCACCAGCTGATCCGCCACCCCCGACTCCGAGGAGAACACCTCCATGATCAAGATCGCGGACATCCGCAAGCACGCCGCCCGCTGGCCCCAGCGCGTCGCCGTCGTCGACGGCGAGACCCGCATGACCTGGGCGAGCTTCGCCGACAAGGTCAGCCGCGTGGCCTGCGCCATCCAGGACCTGCTGCCCGAGGCCCGGCCCGCCCGCGCGGTCTTCCTCGCCGAGAACAGCTGGGAGCTGGTGGTCTCCATGGCCGCCGTCAGCTCCCTCGGCATCCCCTGCGTCGGCCTCGACTACACCGCCGGGCCCGTCGCGACGAGCGCCGCGCTCGACCAGCTGGAGCCGACCGTCGTCATCACCTCCAAGGCCCACCGGGGCCTCGTCGAGGAGTGCGGCTGGCCGGGCGGCAGGGACATACTCGACGTGTTCATCGACAGCGAGCCCGCGGGCCTGCCCGACGGCCGGACCGTCTCCGTCAGCTTCACCGACCTCCTCGTGTCGGCCCCCGGCGAACCGCAGCCGGTGGAGCAGCCCTTCGAAGCCTTCTCCTTCACCTCCGGCACCAGCGGCGTCCCCAAGATGGTCGTCCGGCGCACCTCCTTCGAGGCCCGCCGCTTCGCCGACCTCGTCGACCAGTACGCCTTCGACGAAGAGGACGTCCACCTCGTCACGGTGCCGCTCTACCACGCCTCCGGGCCGGGCTGGGCGCGCATCTTCCTCACCCTGGGCGGCACCGTCGTCCTCGGCCCCCACGACGACGCCGAGGAGCTCATCCGCATCATCCAGGAGGAGGGCGTCTCCACCACCCTCATGGTGCCGCCCGTCCTGGCCCGGGTCGTCGCCCACCCGAACTCCGAGCACCTGCACAAGACCTCCCGCCTGCACTTCGTCCTCTCCGGCGGCCGGCACCTCAACCGGTGGGTCATCAACAACGCCTGGGACCGGCTCGGTCCGGTGCTCCACCTCTACTACGGCACGACCGAGACCGGCGTGAACGTCATGATCGGCCCCGAGGAGCTGCACGTGGCCCCCTGCCGCTCCGGCCGCCCCATGCCCGGCAACACCGTCGTCGTCCTCGACGCCGACAACAAGCCGCTCCCCAAGGGCAGCCGGGGCCGGGTCGCCATCGCCAGCTACCAGCTGATGGACAGTTACGCGACGAGCGAGCCCGACTTCATGACCCTCGACTACGGCGGCCGTACGCAGCGCTTCCTGCTCACCGGCGACAGCGGGCTCGTCGATGAGGCGGGCCGGCTCGAACTCACCGGCCGCAACGACGGCGTGGCCAAGGCCGAGGCGGGCAAGCCGCTCGACGTCAACATCTTCGGCCTCGAAGCCGACCTCATGGACCTCCCCTGCGTCCGCGAGACGGCCGTCCTGCGCACCAGCCTCCCCGGCGTGGGCGAGGCGCTCGTCGTGCCCTTCACCCCGGTCGCCCCCGAGCGCCAGGAGAGCGGCTACCGGGCGGTCAGCGCCGCCTGCGCCCGCCGGGTGCCGTGCCTCCCGGCGTACGTGGTCCCCGTCGACGCCATCCCGTACAGCCCGACCGGCAAGGTCCGGGCCGCCCAGCTCCTGGAGTCGGTCCTGCCGCTGCTCGACATCCGCCCCGCGGAGTCCCGCGAGCCGGAGCCGGCGGGGGTCTGACCCGCCCCCGTACGACCCGCCCCGTACGGCCGTCCCCACACGTGGCCGGGTCCCGGAGCCCGTACCCCCTCCTCCGGATCCGGGGCCCGGCCGCCCCTCCCTCCGCACCGCCCTTCCCCGAACTTCCCTGAACTCCCCTCAACTCCCATCCGGCTCAGGCCCGACAGGAAGACTCATGAACAGTCAGAACACGTACACGCGAGGCGTTCTCCTCTGCCTCCTGGCCACGGTGTCCTGGGGCGCGATGTTCCCCCTCATGGACTCCACCCTGAAGCACATCGACCCCTTCACCTTCACCGTGATGCGCTACACCATCGCCGGTGCGATGTTCCTGGTCTTCCTCCGGATCCGCGAGGGCGGGGCGGGGCTCCGCCTCAAGGGCGAACGCATCGGTCTGGCCTGGCTGTTCGGCACGGCCGGCTTCGCGGGCTTCCAGTTCCTGGTCTTCTTCGGCCAGGACCTCATCGGCGAGCGGGGCGCCCTGAACGCCTCGATCATGATGGCCACCATGCCCATGATGGGCTTCCTGGTGAACTGGGTGCTGAAGAAGGTCGTCCCGCCGAAGTTCTCGCTCGTCTTCATCGCGATGTCCTTCGTCGGCACCATCCTCGTCGTCTCCGACGGTGACATCGGCTCGCTGATCGCCTCCCCGAAGACGGCCGGCGCCGACGCCCTGCTGCTCTTCGCCGCGCTGTGCTGGGTCGTCTACACCTCGGGCGCGAGCTACTTCCCGACCTGGTCCCCGATCAAGTACACGGCGATCACCACGGTCCTCGGCCTCGCCAGCGCCGCCGTGATCACGGCGGTCATCCTGGCCGCCGGCGGCGTCCCGGTCCCGACGGCCGGTGCCGTGGGCTCGATCCTTCCCCAGCTCGCCTACATGAGCGTCATCGCCGGCTTCGTCGGCGTCCTCGGCTGGAACTTCGGCAACCGCTACCTCGGCCCGCTCAACGGCGTCCTCTTCATGGACGTCGTGCCGATCACGGCCTTCGTGATCTCCGCCCTGACCGGTGTCGTCCCGGCCGGCATGCAGATCGTGGGCGCCTCGCTCACGGCGGCGGCGCTGGTCTTCAACAACCTGTACCTGCGCCGGGTCGCCGCCAAGGCCGCCGCGGCCGCCCCGGCCCCGGCTCCGGTCTCTGTCGTGGCTTCCGGTTCCGGTACGGGTACGGCTTCCGGTTCCGGTACGGCTTCCGGTACGGGCTCCGCTTCGGGTTCCGCCTCGGCCCAGGCGCCGGTCGCCTCGGGCAGCAGGTCCTGACCGGCACCGACCCGCTGAACGCGTACGGCGTGGCCTCCCACATCCGTGGGGGGCCACGCCGTTTCCCGGCTTCTCACGGCGGCCACGCGGCCGATCAGCCGCGCAGCCCTTCGAGGAGGACGGTCCGCAGCTCCTCGTGCCGCTCGGTGAGGTCCCGGCGGCGGCTGAGGACGTCCGAGATGTGCTGCATGCCGAAGAAGGCGGAGACCAGGACGCGGGCCGCCGCGCGTGGTTCCACTCCGGCCCGCAGTTGTCCCGCGTCCCGGACCTCGGCGATCAGCCGGGTGAGGTAGTCCTCCCAGCCGACGTACGGCTCGGGGAGCTCGGCGTCGATGAGGGCCCGCTCGATCTGGAGCCGCGCGCCGGCCTGGACGACGATGTCCCGCGCGAACGCCCGGGTGACCGCGTCGAGGACGGCGACGAGCGTGTCGAACGGCTCCTCGTGGTCACCCTCGGCGCCCTTGAGGATCTCGGGCCAGCGCGCGTAGTGCTCCTGCACGACCGCGACCGCCAGGGCCTCCTTGTTCGTGTAGTGGAAGTACACCGCCCCCTTGGTCATCTCCGCGCGCTCGGCCACGTCCTGCAGGGTGACGGTCGCGTAGCCGCGCTCGGCGAAGAGCTCGGCCGCCGACTGGAGGATGTGCACCTTCGTGCGCCGGGCGCGCTCCTGCTTCGGTTCGCTCCGGGGCTTGGTCTCGGCGCTTCGCTGCTTCGGCTCGGCGCTTCGCTGCCTGGGCTCGGTGCTCCGTTGTCGGGGTTCGGTGGTCCGTGGCCCGGGTTCGCTTCGTGGTGTCGCCATGTCCGTCCGCCTCTCTCGTTCCTATGCCTTGCAATATACATTCTCGAAGGTATATTTCTTGCTGTCGAGGGGCCGCCGAGGTCCCTCGTCGCCACGGTGCTTCACCTTGAGGGGGATTAAGGATGTCCATCAGTGTGCTGCAGAGCGTGTTACCCGTCGAAACGCTCGCGCACGTCGGGTCCCTGGAGTCACTCATCCGGGAGGCCAAGGAGGGCCTGAGCTTCGACCGCACGATCTCCCGCCGGTTCGTGCACCGTGCCTCGGTGACGGAGGTCTTCCTCACCGACGCGGTCGTCGCCGGGGCCGACCGCTTCCTGGTCGGTGCGCAACTGCCCCGGAACCACGCGCTGTACCGCCCGGAGACCACCGGGCAGTGCGACTTCATGCTGCTGGTCGAGACCGTACGACAGGCCGGCATCTTCCTGAGCCACCGGTACCACGACGTGCCGCTCGGCCACCACTTCATCTTCAAGGCGCTGTCGCTGCGCATCAGCGACCCGGCCGCCCTCCGGGTCGGCTGCGGGCCCCTCCCGGTGGTCCTCGACGTGAAGGTCGTGACGCCCGCCGGCGGACGCAACCCGCGCCGCTTCGACGCCCGCTTCGACATGGTGATCGAGGTCGGCGGCCGGGAGTGCGCCCGCGCCTCCGCCGGAGTCGTCGTGATCGACGGCACTCGGTACGGGCGGCTCCGACAGCGCGGCCGGGCCGCGGAGACCGCACCCGTGGAGCCCGTGACCTCCGCGTACGGGACGGCCGCGGGTGCCGACGACGACCGGTACGTCCTGCGCCCCGTACCCGCCGCGGAGGAGCGGACCCGGCCGGCCGGCGCCCGGGAATGGCGGCTGCACGTCGACCCCGCGCACCCCGGCTACTTCGAGCACCCCTCGGACCACGTGCCCGGGATGCTGCTCCTGGAGGCCTTCCGGCAGGCCGCCCGAGAGACGACGGGAGGCGCCGCGCTGACCTCGCTGGACGCCGACTTCGCCGTCTTCGGCGAGCTGGCCGAGGCCGTGGCCGTCGAGGCCGCGCCGACGGAGGACGGCCGGGTGCGCCTCTCCGCCACCCAGGGCGGCCGCGTCCTCGCCACCGCCGTGGCCCGCTGCGCGTGACGGCACCGCACCACGTGCGGCCGCACGTCCCGCCGCGCGTTCAAGGCAAGAACGGACGAGCGTAGAAAGGCAGAAGGATGGAACTCCAGCACTTACGGGCCTTCCGCGAAGTGGCCCGGGAACTCAGCTTCACCCGCGCGGCCCACAACCTGCACTACTCCCAGCCCGCCGTGACCGCGCAGATCAAGGGCCTGGAAGAGGACATGGGGGCCTCGCTCTTCCAGCGGCGCGGCAACCGCTCCGTGGAACTCACCCCGGCCGGCGCGCGCCTGCGCCCGCTGGCGGAGCGGATCCTCGAACTCGTCGAGACGGCGCAGTACGAGATCGCCGACCCCGCACCCTCCGTGGTGGACCGCCGGACGGCCCCGCCGGCCGGCATGACCGGCCGCTTCACCGAGAGCCGTCCCGCCGAGAGCCGTCTTGCCGAGAGCCGTCTCGCCGACCGCCGTCTCGTCGACAGAGGGGGCAGAGCATGAGCATCGCCCCGGCCCGGGCCGCGTTCTTCGACGTGGACGAGACCCTGATCACCTGCAAGAGCATGGGCTGCGTCCTCGCCCGGTACTGGGGACGCGGAGAGATGGCCGCCCGCAGGCTCGCCGCGGCGCGCGCCTCCCTCCAGCGCCAGATCCGCGAGGGCGTGCCCCGCGAGCAGGTGAACCGCTCCTTCTTCCGCTTCCTCACCGGCAGTCACCTCGACGACCTGGAGACCAGCGGCCGGGAGTGGTACGAGAAGGCCCGCGCCGGCGGCCTGCTCCACCGCCCCGTGTACGAGGCGCTGCGCCGCCACCGGGACGCCGGCGACCTGGTCGTCCTCGTCTCCGGAGCCTTCTCCGCCTGCCTCGACCCGCTGGCCCGGGAGGTCGGAGCCGACCTCGTGGTGTGCACCGTGCCCGAGGTGACCTCGGAGGGCCTGCTCACCGGGGAGCTGTCCGGCCCGCCCATGATCGGCGAGGCCAAGGCCGAGGCCGCCCGGCGGGTCATGTCGGCCTTCGGCATCGCCGCCGAGGAGTGCTTCGTCTACGCCGACGACGAGAGCGACCTGCCGCTGCTGCGCTCCGTCGGCCATCCGGTCCTGGTCGGCGACGGGCCGATCTCCGCCCCGCCGTCCGAGACGGCGGCCTGGTCCTGGCTGCCGGGCCCGGCACCGGTGACCCCACCCGCCCCGTCGGCCGGATCCCCGACCGGTCTCCCGGCGGCCGCGCGCCCCGCGCGCACCCCGGCGGCGCAGGCGGCCTGAGGCTCCGTACCGGGGCGCGGATCCCTCCGCCGTCGCAGCCCACCACGGAAGCCCCGCCCAGAGCCCCGATCCCCACGGAAGCCCCGCCCGTACGAGAGCCCCGCCGCCACGGCGACTCCGAGGGCCCGGGACGCACCCGTCACTCGCGTGACTTCCGTACCCCCACGGACTCTTGCGCATCCCCCACAGGCGCAAGCCCCACCCGTGCAGTCCCACCTGCGCGATCCTGCTCGTGCGAACTCCGCCGCGCGGCCCCTCCTGCGCGAGTCCCACCGCGCAGCCCCACTTGCGCGAGTCCCACCCGCGCAGCCCCACTTGCGCGAGTTCCACCGCGCAGCCCCACCTGTGCAAGCTCCGCCACGCAGCCCCACCTGTGCAAGCCCCGCCCCGCCGCGCAGCCCCGCCCCGCCCCGGCTCAGCCGCCGCGGGAGCCCGACAGCGCGGGCTCCAGGATGTCCCAGACCTCGCTCACCAGCTCGGCGGGACCCGTCGCGTCCGTCGCCGTCACCACGGCAGGCGCACCGACGAGGAGGGCGACGACGAGCCGGGCCAACAGGTCGGCCGGATGGGCGGTGCGGACCGAGCCCTCTCCCTGGCCCTTGCGGATCAGGCGCGTCACGATGTCGCAGAGCCCGCCGATGGAGGCGGGTGTGGTTCCTTCGGCGCGGGCGGCGTCCATGACCAGGCGCAGCCCGGCGGCGAAGGGCAGGTCCTCGTGCACCTTGCGGGCGAGGTCGAGGAGCAGTCTCCGCAGGGTGGGCAGTGCCGCGCCGCTCTCCTCCGCCTCGCCGGCGGCGGTGGCGAGGGCATCGGCCCAGGCCGACTCGAAGGAGCGGGTCAGTTCACCGGCGAGGTCGGCTTTCGAGGAGAAATGTCCGTAGAGAGCTCCCTTGGTCAGTCCGGTGCGGGCCGTGATGTCGGCCAGGTTCGTCCCCGCGAATCCATGCAGGGCGAACTCGGCCGCTGCCGCGCCGAGCACCAGGTCATAGGTCATGCGGGCCCTGTCCTGTTGCCTCACCGAGCGTCCGCCTCCCTTCCGCTGTGGCGGCCTCCATGTCTCTCATGACGGCCTCTCAGAAAATACCTTCCAGGCAGAATCTTTTTCTACTCGCATCAGTACCACCACTGAACCTCCACGCAAGGAGTACGAGTCATGACTGTCGTCGACGCCCCGGTCTCCCTCGCCGCCGCCTCCTCCCTCTCTCCCGCCCCCCTCGCCGCCGGCCGGCTCCGGGCCGCCGCCGCGCGGCACGCCGAGGAGGCGGAGCGGACCGGCCGGCTCCACCCCGAGGCCGTCGAGGCGATGACCGCCGCCGGCCTCGCCCGGCACTTCGTGCCCCGCCGGTGGGGCGGCAGAGCCGGGGGCTTCGCCGAACTGCTCGACGCCGTCGCCGAAACCGGCACGGCCTGCGCCTCCACCGCCTGGTGCGCGGTGCTGCTCGCCGCCCACGGCCGTCTCGCCGCGCACCTGCCGGCCGAGGGGCAGCGCGAGCTGTGGGGCGACTCGCCCGACGTGCGCGTCGCGGCGGCGATCGTGCCCCCCGCCGGCCGGCTCGCCCGGGTGCCCGGCGGCTGGACCCTGACGGGGGAGTGGGCCTTCGCCAGCGGGATCGAACACGCCGACTGGGTCCTCCTCGCCTGCCTCGACCACTCGGGGGACGGCGCCCCGGCGTACCGGGTCCTCGCGGTGCCGCGCGAGCGGGTCGGGATCCGGGAGACCTGGGACGCGGTCGGGCTCCGCGCCACCGGCAGCCACGGCGTCACGGTCGACGGGGTCTTCGTGCCCGAGCACCGCACCTTCCTCCGCGAGACCCTGGTGGCCGGCGTCGCCGACACCGACGCGGCCCCCTGCCACCGGGTGCCGTACCAGCTGGTCGCCGCGCTCCTCTTCGCCGCACCCGCGCTCGGCGCGGCGCGCGGGGCCTTGGAGGCCTGGACCCTGCTCGTCGGCATGCGCCGCCTGCCCGACGGGCGGCCGCTCACCGACGACCCGACGGTCCAGCAGACCCTGGCCCGCTGCTCCGCCGAGATCGACGCGGCCCGCCTGCTCCTGGAGGCGGCCGCGGCCCGCGCCGACGGCCCGGCTCCGTGCGGCCCGGCCGCCGCCGCCCTCAACCAGCGCGACTCGGCCCTCGCCGTCGACCTCCTCACCGGCGTGGTGGAACGCCTCGTGCGCACCGGCGGCGCCCGTGGTCTCGTCGCGGGCGGCGATCTGGCGCGCGCCTGGCGGGACATCCACGCGATCGCCGCCCACGCCGCCCTCCAGCCCGCCCCGGCGGCCGCGGCCTACGCGGCGACGGTCTTCCCGCCGGGGGCCTGAGGCCCGTCGTCGGCGGGCGGCCGGGTCCCGCCGTCCGGCTCAGAAACTAAAGCAAGCACGCTTGATTGTTTCTGGTCCCGCTGGCATGCTCCTCCGCGAAGGCCCGTGACCGCCCGTCCCCCGAGGGGAGCGCACCGTGTCCGACCCCGTCGTCGTCCTCGACGACCTGCGCGACGAGAGCGATGAACTCGACCGTCTCGTCGGAGAGTTGAGCGAGGAGCGGTGGGCCGCGTCCACCCCCGCCCCCGGCTGGACGATCGCCCACCAGATCGCCCACCTCGCCTGGACCGACCGCGCCGCCCTCCTCGCCGCCACCGACGCCGACGCCTTCGCCGCCGAGACCGAGAAGGCCCTCGCCGCCCCCGACCGCTTCGTCGACGAGGGCGCGGAGGAGGGCGCGAAGCTGCCGCCCGCCGAGCTCCTCGCCCGCTGGCGCACCGGCCGCGAGCAGCTCCAGGAGGCCCTGCGCGCGGTCCCGCCCGGAGCCAGGTTCCCCTGGTACGGGCCGCCGATGAGCGCCTCCGCCATGGCCACCGCCCGGCTGATGGAGACCTGGGCGCACGGCCAGGACGTCGCCGACGCCCTCGGGGTGGTCCGGGCGCCCACGGCCCGGCTCCGGCACGTCGCCTGGATCGGCCACCGGGCCCGCGACTACGCCTTCCTGGTACGGGGCGTCCCGGCGCCCGCCGAGCCGTTCCGGGTCGAACTGGTAGCGCCGGACGGCACGTCGTGGACGTACGGGCCCGAGGACGCCGCCCAGCGGGTCACCGGCCCCGCCCTCGACTTCTGCCTGCTCGTCACCCAGCGCCTCCACCGCGACGACACCGCCCTGGTCGCCGTCGGCGAGGACGCCGAGCGGTGGCTCGGCATCGCCCAGGCCTTCGCGGGCCCGGCGGGCGGTGGCCGCGCACCGCACGGGGCCCCCACCAAAACCCCCACCGAGGGGACCGCATGACGGGCGTCCTGCGCGTCGGGAACGCCTCCGGCTTCTACGGCGACCGCTTCGACGCCGTCCGCGAGATGCTGACGGGCGGCGGACTCGACGTCCTCACCGGCGACTACCTCGCCGAACTGACCATGCTCATCCTCGGCCGCGACCAGCTCAAGGACCCGTCCGCCGGCTACGCGAAGACCTTTCTGCGCCAGATGGAGGAGGGCCTCGGTCTCGCCCACGAGCGCGGGGTCCGGATCGTCGCCAACGCGGGCGGCCTCAACCCGGCCGGTCTCGCCGACGCCCTGCGCGCTCTCGCCGCGAAGCTCGGCCTGCCCACCCGCGTCGCCCACGTCGAGGGCGACCTGCTGCCGCCGCGCCACGGAGCGCTGACCGCCAACGCCTACCTCGGCGGCGCGGGCATCGCAGCCTGCCTGGCCGCCGGCGCCGACGTCGTCGTCACCGGCCGCGTCACCGACGCGGCCCTCGTCACCGGCCCCGCGCAGTGGCACTTCGGCTGGGGCCCGGAGGCGTACGACGAGCTGGCGGGCGCGGTCGTCGCCGGGCACGTCCTGGAGTGCGGCACCCAGGCCACCGGCGGCAACTACGCCTTCTTCCGGGGCCACGACGTGCGCCGCCCCGGCTTCCCGGTCGCCGAGCTCCACGCCGACGGCAGCGCGGTCATCACCAAGCACCCCGGCACCGGCGGCCTCGTCGACACCGGCACGGTCACCGCCCAGCTCCTCTACGAGACGGCCGGCTCCCGCTACCCCGGCCCCGACGTGACGGCCCGGCTCGACACCGTCCGCCTCGTCCAGGAGGGCCCCGACCGGGTCCGGATCTCGGGCGTACGGGGAGAGGCCCCGCCCCCGACGCTCAAGGTGGGGCTCAGCAGGCTCGGCGGCTTCCGCAACGAGGTCGTCTTCGTCCTCACCGGCCTCGACGTCGAGGCCAAGGCGGCCCTCCTCCGGGAGCAGCTCCACGACGCCCTGGCGAAGAACCCGCCCGCCGAGGTCCGCTGGGAACTGGCCCGCACCGACCGCCCCGACGCCCCCACCGAGGAGACCGCGAGCGCCCTGCTCCGCCTCGTCGTCCGCGACCGGGACCCCGACAGGGTCGGCCGCGCCGTCACCGGCGCCGCCGTCGAACTGGCCCTCGCGAGCTACCCCGGCTTCCACGTCACCGCCCCGCCCGGCAAGGGCGCCCCCTACGGGGTCTTCGAGACCGCGTACGTGCCGGCCGCCGAGGTCCCGCACACGGCCGTGCTCCCCGACGGGACCCGCCGGGAGGTCCCCGTACCTCCGAGGACCCGGGAGCTGGAACCCGTACCCGACCCGGACCTTCCGCCGCCCCTCCCCGAGGGGCCCACCCGGAGGGCACCCCTCGGCCGGGTCGCGGGAGCGCGCAGCGGCGACAAGGGCGGCGACGCGAACGTCGGGGTCTGGGTCCGTACGGACGAGGAGTGGCGCTGGCTCGCCCACACCCTCACGGTCGACCTCTTCCGCGAACTGCTCCCGGAAACGGCGGAGCTGCCCGTCACCCGGCACCTCCTCCCCAACCTCCGCGCGCTCAACTTCACCGTCGCCGGGATCCTCGGCGAAGGCGTCGCCTCCCAGGCCCGCTTCGACCCCCAGGCCAAGGCCCTCGGCGAATGGCTCCGCTCCCGCCACGTGGACGTACCGGCCGCGCTCCTGCCCGACACCCCGGCCGCGCTCCTGCCCGACACCTCGCCCGACACCCCGGCCGCCCTCCCGCCCGACGTACCGGAGGAACTCCTTTGACCGTCCTCGCCTCCGCCCTCGACACCGGCGGACCCGACTACGCGGCCCACCGCGCCGCCATGCTCGACAAGCTCGCCGCCCTCGACACCGAGCACGCCAAGGCCCTCGCCGGGGGCGGCGAGAAGTACACCGCCCGCCACAGGAAGCGCGGCAAGCTCCTCGCCCGCGAGCGGATCGAACTGCTCGTCGACCCCGACAGCCCCTTCCTGGAGCTGTCACCGCTCGCCGCCTGGGGCAGCGACTACACCGTGGGGGCTTCCCTGGTGACCGGCATCGGGGTCGTCGAGGGCGTGGAGTGCCTGATCACCGCCAACGACCCGACCGTGCGCGGCGGCGCCTCCAACCCGTGGACGCTGAAGAAGGCCCTGCGGGCCAACGAGATCGCGTACGCCAACCGGCTGCCCGTCGTCTCGCTCGTCGAGTCCGGCGGCGCCGACCTGCCCTCCCAGAAGGAGATCTTCATCCCGGGCGGGGCGCTCTTCCGCGACCTCACCCGCCTCTCCGCCGCCGGCATCCCGACCGTCGCCGTCGTCTTCGGGAACTCCACGGCGGGCGGTGCGTACGTCCCCGGCATGTCCGACCACGCCGTGATGATCAGGGAGCGGTCGAAGGTGTTCCTCGGCGGACCGCCGCTGGTGAAGATGGCGACGGGCGAGGAGAGCGACGACGAGTCCCTCGGCGGGGCCGAGATGCACGCGCGCACGAGCGGCCTCGCCGACCACTACGCCGTCGACGAGGCCGACGCGATCCGCCAGGCCCGCCGGATCGTCGCCCGCCTCAACCACCGCAAACACCACGGGGACCCCGGACCGGCCGAACCCCCGAAGTACGACCCCGAGGAGCTCCTCGGGATCGTCCCCGGCGACCTCAAGACGCCGTTCGACCCGCGCGAGGTGATCGCCCGGATCGTCGACGGCTCGGACTTCGACGAGTTCAAGCCGCTGTACGGGGCCAGCCTCGTCACCGGCTGGGCGCGGCTGCACGGCTACCCGGTGGGCATGATCGCCAACGCGCAGGGCGTCCTCTTCTCCGCCGAGTCGCAGAAGGCCGCGCAGTTCATCCAGCTCGCCAACCAGCGCGACATCCCGCTCGTCTTCCTCCACAACACCACCGGCTACATGGTCGGCAAGGAGTACGAGCAGGGCGGCATCATCAAGCACGGCGCCATGATGATCAACGCCGTGGCGAACTCCCGCGTGCCCCACCTCTCCGTCCTCATGGGGGCGTCGTACGGCGCCGGGCACTACGGCATGTGCGGCCGGGCCTACGACCCGCGCTTCCTCTTCGCCTGGCCGAGCGCGAAGTCCGCCGTCATGGGCCCGCAGCAGCTCGCCGGCGTCCTGTCCATCGTGGCGCGGGCCTCCGCCGCCGCGAAGGGGCAGCCGTACGACGACGAGGCCGACGCCGGACTGCGGGCCCTCGTCGAGGCGCAGATCGAGTCCGAGTCGCTGCCGATGTTCCTCTCCGGGCGGCTCTACGACGACGGGGTCATCGACCCCCGCGACACCCGCACGGTCCTCGGGCTGTGCCTCTCCGCGATCCACACGGCACCGGTCGAGGGCGCGCGCGGCGGCTTCGGCGTCTTCCGAATGTGAGGCACTGATGATTTCGACCGTACTGGTCGCGAACCGGGGCGAGATCGCCTGCCGGGTCTTCCGTACCTGCCGTGAGCTGGGCATCTCCACCGTCGCCGTGTACTCCGACGCGGACGCCGACGCCCTGCACGTCCGGGAGGCCGACGCGGCGGTGCGGCTGCCGGGAGCCGCGCCCTCGGAGACGTATCTGCGCGGCGACCTCGTCGTCGCGGCGGCGCTCGCGGCGGGCGCCGACGCCGTCCACCCCGGCTACGGCTTCCTCTCCGAGAACGCCGACTTCGCACGGGCGGTCACCGACGCGGGCCTGGTGTGGATCGGGCCGCCGCCCGAGGCGATCGAGGCGATGGCGTCGAAGACCCGCGCGAAGGAACTCCTGGGGATCGAGCCCCTGGGCGAGGTGACGGAGGCCGACCTGCCCGTCCTGGTGAAGGCGGCGGCGGGCGGCGGCGGCCGGGGCATGCGGATCGTACGGGAACTGGCGTCTCTCGAGGGGGAGTTGCGGGCGGCGTCGGCGGAGGCGGCGAGTGCCTTCGGGGACGGCGAGGTGTTCGTCGAGCCGTACGTGGAGAACGGCCGGCACGTCGAGGTGCAGCTCCTCTGCGACGCCCACGGCACGGTCTGGGCGCTCGGCACCCGCGACTGCTCCCTCCAGCGCCGGCACCAGAAGGTCGTCGAGGAGGCCCCGGCGCCCGGCCTGCCCGCCGCCCTGGAGGCCTCCCTCCTCGACACCGCCGTACGGGCCGCCAAGGCCGTCGGCTACGTCGGCGCGGGCACCGTCGAGTTCCTGGTCGCCGGCGTCCCCCAAGCTCTCGGCTCCGCTCGAGCAGGGGGGACCCCCAAGGCGCACTTCCTGGAGATGAACACCCGCCTCCAGGTCGAGCACCCGGTCACCGAGGAGGTGTACGGCGTCGACCTCGTCGCCCTCCAGCTCGCCGTCGCCGAGGGCCGCGCCCTGCCCGCCGAGCCGCCCGCCCCCCGCGGCCACGCCGTCGAGGCCCGGCTCTACGCCGAGGACCCGGCGAGGGGGTGGGCCCCACAGACCGGTGTTCTGCACAGCTTCGACGTCCCCGGAGACGTGCGCGTCGACACCGGCTATGCCTCCGGGGACGCGATCGGCGTCCACTACGACCCGATGCTCGCCAAGGTGATCGCCCACGCCCCGACCCGGGAGCAGGCGCTCCGGAAGCTCGCCCACGCCCTGGAACGGGCCCGCGTGCACGGTCCCGTCACCAACCGGGACCTGCTCGTGGCGTCCCTCCGCCACCCGGAGTACGCCGACCCGGCCGCCCTCGACACCGGCTTCTACGAGCGGAACCTCGACGCCCTGACCGCGCCTCCGCCGGGCGGGGAGTACGCGGCCGTGGCCGCCGCCCTGGCCTCGGCGGCCTCCCGCGAGGGCCGCTTCGGCGGCGGCTGGCGCAACGTCCGCTCGCAGGACGAGGTCCGGGCCTACGGCGACCACGAGATCCGCTACCGGCCGACCCGGGCCGGCGGCTACGAGGTAGTGTCCCCGGAGGGCGTACGGGTGCTGTCGGCGGCCCCGGACTCCGTACGGCTCGAAGTGGCGGGCGTGGCGAGGACCTTCGAGGTCACGGCCTACGAGGACACCGTCCACGCCGGCCGCCACCGCCTCACCGCCCGCCCCCGCTTCACCGACCCCGCCGACCTGCGGGAACCCGGCTCCCTGCTCGCCCCCATGCCCGGCACCGTCGTCCGGGTCGCGGACGGCCTCACCGTCGGCGACCGGGTCGCCGCCGGGCAGCCCCTGCTCTGGCTGGAGGCCATGAAGATGGAGCACCGCGTCTTTGCCCCCGCCTCCGGCACGCTCACCGCGCTCCACGCCGTCCCCGGCCGCCAGGTCGAGGTCGGTGCCCTGCTCGCCGTCGTACAGACCGATGCACACGTCGTACAGACCGATGCACAGGAGGAAGACCCCGTATGAGCACCGACATCGAGCCGCAGGAACACACCGCGCTCCGGGCCGCCGTCTCCGCCCTCGGCCACCGCCACGGCCCCGGCTTCGACCGCGCCGAGCTCTGGGCCGAGGCGGGCAAGCTCGGCTATCTGGGCGTGAACCTGCCCGAGGAGTACGGCGGCGGGGGCGGCGGCATGGCCGAGCTGTCCATCGTCCTGGAGGAGGCGGGCGCGGCCGGGGCCCCGATGCTGATGATGGTCGTCTCGCCCGCCATCTGCGGCACGGTCATCGCCCGCTTCGGCACCGAGGAGCAGAAGCGGACCTGGCTCCCCGGCCTCGCGGACGGGTCGAGGACGATGGCCTTCGGCATCACCGAGCCCGACGCGGGCTCCAACTCCCACCGCATCACGACGACGGCGACCCGCACGGAGGAAGGCTGGGTCCTGAACGGCCGCAAGGTCTTCGTCTCGGGCGTCGACATCGCCGACGCGACCCTGATCGTGGGCCGTACCTCCGACGCCCGCACGGGGAACCTGAAGCCCTGCCTGTTCATCGTCCCGCGCGACGCACCCGGCTTCGGGCGCCGGCACATCGAGATGGAACTGGACGCGGACGAGAAGCAGTTCGAGCTGACCCTGGACGAGGTGCACCTCCCCTTCGAGGCGCTCGTCGGCGACGAGGACGCGGGTCTCCTCCAGCTCTTCGCGGGCCTCAACCCCGAGCGGATCATGACGGCGGCGTTCGCGATCGGCATGGGCCGGTACGCCCTCGCGCAGGCGGTGAAGTACGCGAAGGAACGCCAGGTCTGGAAGGCCCCGATCGGCGCCCACCAGGCCATCGCCCACCCGCTCGCCCAGGCGCACATCGAGCTCGAACTGGCCCGGCTGATGATGCAGAAGGCGGCGCGGCTGTACGACGCGGGCGACGACACGGGGGCGGGCGAGGCCGCGAACATGGCGAAGTACGCGGCGGCCGAGGCGTGCGTGAAGGCCGTGGACACGTCCGTCCACACCCTCGGCGGCAACGGCCTCACCAAGGAGTTCGGCCTGGCCCGCCTGGTCACGGCCGCCCGCGTGGCGAGGATCGCCCCGGTCAGCCGGGAGATGATCCTGAACTACGTCTCCCACCAGACGCTGGGGCTGCCCAAGTCGTACTGACGTCCCGCCGGGCCGCGGGGGTGGCACCTGGGTATGACACGGCGGTTGGCTCCGGGGTGTGACGACGGGGGCGGCGAGGGGGCGCGAGGGTACGGGCATCCGCCGCACGAGCCGAGGAGCCCGTCGATGTCCGCGCCGATGACCCTGGTCCGCCGAACCCTCCACACCGCCGCCCGCGCGTTCCTGGCACTGCCGGCCGGCCTCGCGGCGGTCGTGCTGACCCTGACCGGGCAGCCGGGCCGGGCCGCCCGCCTGCGGGCCCGGCTCGCCGGCGGCGACGGCTGGACCGGCCGCCGGGTCCTCGGCCGGGCCGTGCTCGGGCTGCCGCTGGACGCGGTGGCCTTCGTCCTCGTCGGATACGCGCTGTTCAACTCGGTCCGGAACTTCGGCTATCCGCTCTGGTACCTGGACACCGACTACCACCAGGCCTGGGGCGGCCCGACGATGGCCGGCGTCTGGGCGGTCCACGCCGGCGGCTGGCTCCTGTGCCTCGCCGTCCTCCTCCACTGGCCGGTCCGCTGGCTCGCCGGGGGCCAGCGGGCCCTGGACCGGCGCCTGACGTCTCGACTCGGTTGATTCCGCCTCCGGTTGTGAAGACCGCGTGTAGGATCCCTGCATTTCGCTCACGTCCGAGCGTCATGAGCCCCCGGGAGAGACGCGCGTGTACCAGAACACCCACCAGTACCAGCCCCCGCCGCCGTGGACGCCGCCCCGCCGCTGGTGGCAGCACCCCGCCCTGGTCGTCACCCTGCTGGTGATCTTCCCGCCGGGCGGCATAGCCCTGGCCTGGCTGAGCCGCTGGACCACCCGGACCAAGATCGTGGCCACGGTCCTGTCGGCCCTGTGGTTCGTCATCGCCCTCGCCGTCGACGACCCGAAGCAGGACGGCACGGACGCCCCGAAGCCCGCCGCGACGGCGACGGCCCCCGCGACCCCGACGCCCACCACGCAGAGCCCCACCCCGGAGCCGGCCCCGACCACCGAGGCACCCACCCCGTCGGCGACGCCCACCACCGTCGCGCCGACCCCGGAGCCGACCACCGCCCCGCCCCGGACCTCCGCCCCGAAGCCCGCCCGCACCCGCACCCCGGCGCCGGAGCCCACCACCGAGGAGCCGGAGCCCGCGCAGACCACGGAGGAGGCCCCCTCCGACGTCTACTACGCCAACTGCTCCGCCGTCCGCGCCGCCGGCGCCGCCCCCATCCACCGGGGAGAGCCCGGCTACGACAGCCACCTCGACCGCGACGGCGACGGAGTGGCCTGCGAACGCTGACCCACCGGCCACAAACCATGCAGGCACGCTTGATTGTTTTTCGGAGGGCTGACAGGGTCTCCCCAAGTCCCGCCCGCAGCAGCGATCCTGGCGACCACCTTCCACCTCTCCAGGGGGCCGACGCATGGTGTTCCACAGCGAGTACGAGGCCGTTCCCACCCTCTCCCTGCCCATCCACGACGCCGTCCTCGGACGCGCCGCCGCGTACGGGGACACCCCGGCCCTCATCGACGGGGCCGGGGAGCTGACGCTCACGTACGGGCAGGTCGACGCCTTCCACCGGCGGGTGGCCGCCGGGCTCGCGGAGGCCGGGGTGCGCAAGGGGGACGTCCTCGCCCTGCACAGCCCCAACACCGTCCTGTTCCCGGTCGCGTTCTACGCCGCCACACGCGCGGGCGCGTCCGTCACCACCGTGCACCCGCTGGCCACACCGGAGGAGTTCGCCAAGCAGCTCCGCGACTCCTCCGCGCGGTGGATCGTGACGGTCTCCCCGCTGCTCGCCTCCGCCCGCGCCGCCGCCGAACTCGCGGGCGGCATCGAGGAGATCCTCGTCTGCGACCGGGCCCCGGCGGGTGGGGGAGTCCGCTCGCTCCAGGAGTTCCTCGCCTCCACCGGGCCCGTCCCCGAGATCGCCGTCGACCCCGACGAGGACGTCGCCGCCCTCCCGTACTCCTCCGGCACCACCGGCGTCCCCAAGGGCGTCATGCTCACCCACACCTCCATCGCCACCAACCTGGCGCAGCTGGAGCCGCTGATCCCGATGGGCCCGGGCGACCGCATCCTCGCCGTCCTGCCCTTCTTCCACATCTACGGCCTCACCGCCCTCATGAACGCGCCCCTCCGCCGGGGCGCCACCGTCGTCGTCCTGCCCCGCTTCGAGCTCGACACCTTCCTCAGCGCCATCCAGAAGCACCGCATCAACGGCCTGTACGTCGCCCCGCCGATCGTCCTCGCCCTCGCCAAGCACCCGGCCGTCGCCGACTACGACCTGTCCTCCCTGGAGTACGTCGTCAGCGCCGCCGCCCCCCTCGACGCCGCCCTCGCCGAAGCCTGCTCCACCCGCCTCGGCCTGCCGCCCGTCCGGCAGGCGTACGGCATGACCGAGCTGTCCCCGGGCACCCACGTCACTCCGCTCGACGCCGCCACGCCCCCGCCCGGCACCGTCGGCCGGCTGCTGCCCTCCACCGAGATGCGGATCCTCTCCCTCGACGACCCCGCGAAGGACGCCGCACCCGGCGAGGAGGGCGAGATCGCCATCCGCGGCCCCCAGGTCATGAAGGGCTACCTGGGCCGCCCCGACGCCACCGCCGCCATGATCGACGCCGACGGCTGGGTGCACACCGGCGACATCGGCCGCGTCGACGCCGACGGCTGGCTCTTCGTCGTCGACCGCGTGAAGGAGCTGATCAAGTACAAGGGCTTCCAGGTCGCCCCCGCCGAACTCGAAGCGCTGCTCCTCACCCACGAGGGCGTCGCCGACGCCGCCGTCATCGGCGTCACCGACCCGGACGGCACCGAGATCCCCAAGGCCTTCGTCGTCCGCCACCCCACCGCACCCGGCCTCACCGCCGACGAGGTCACCGCATACGTCGCCGCAAGGGTCTCCCCCTACAAGAAGGTCCGCGCCGTGGAGTTCATCGACACCGTCCCCCGGGCAGCGTCCGGAAAAATCCTCCGAAGGGAACTGAGGGAACGCGCATGACCCTGCCCCTGATCGACGTCACCGAGGAGCGGGGCATCACCACCCTCGCCCTGAACTCCCCGGCCACCCGCAACGCCCTCTCCGCCCCGCTCGTCACCGAGCTCGCCGACGCGCTCACCGCCTGCGGCAAGGACCCGGCGATCCGGGCGGTCGTCCTCACCCACACCGGCTCCACCTTCAGCGCGGGCGCCGACCTGAAGGCGCCGCCCAGCCCGTACGCCTTCGTGGACCTGCTCCGGCAGGTCGTCGAGCTGCCGAAACCGGTCGTCGTCCACGTCACCCCCGGCAGCCACACCCGCGCCGGCGGCCTCGGCCTGCTCGGCGCGGCCGACATCGTCCTCGCGGGGGAAGGGGCGGACTTCGCGCTCACCGAGGTACGGATCGGGGTCGCGCCCGCCGTCATCTCCCTCACCCTCCTGCCGCGCCTCGAACCGCGCGCGGCCGCCCGGCACTACCTGACCGGCGAGCGGTTCGGCGTCCCCGAGGCGATCGGCATGGGCCTCGTGACCGCCGGCGACCAGGAGCTCCCCGGCATCCTCGACGCGCTGCGCGCCGGCTCCCCGCAGGGCCTGCGGGAGGCGAAACGACTGGTCACCGCTAGAGTCCTGGAGACCTTCGAACGCGACGCGGAGGACCTGGTGCGGCGATCGGCCACGCTCTTCGCCTCCGCCGAGGCGCGCGAGGGGATGACGGCCTTCCTCGAACGACGGGACCCCGCATGGCGGCTCTGACCGCGCCCAGACCGGACCGGAGCGACCGGAACCCCAAGCAGGACAGGAGCCGCGCCACCCGGCAGCGGCTCCTGGAGGCCGCCGTGTCCTGCCTGGCCGAGCACGGCTGGGCGGGCTCCACGGTCGCCGTCGTCGCCGAACGGGCCGGCGTCTCCCGGGGCGCCGCCCAGCACCACTTCCCGACCCGCGAGGACCTCTTCACGGCCGCCGTCGAGTACGTCGCGGAGGAGCGCTCGCAGGCCCTGCGGGCGGTCCGCACGGACGACCGCGAACAGGCCGTCGCCGCCCTCGTCGGCCTCTACACCGGGCCCCTCTTCCGGGCCGCGCTCCACCTGTGGGTCGCCGCCTCCGGCGAGGAGCAGCTCCGCGAGCGGGTCACCGAGCTTGAGGCCCGCGTCGGGCGCGAGTCCCACCGCGTCGCCGTCGAGGTCCTGGGCGCCGACGAGACCCGGCCCGGCGTCCGCGAGACCGTCCAGGGCCTCCTGGACATGGCCCGCGGCCTGGGCCTCGCCACCCTCCTCACGGACGACCGCGCCCGCCGGGAACGGGTGGTGTCCCAGTGGGCGCGGCTGGTGAGCGAGGCGCTGAGCCCGTAAACCGGTCAGGCGGTCAGACGCCCGGGACCCTGAGCGACTAGACGCCCGGGATCGCGCGCGCCCGGAAGGCGTCGCGCACGGCCGTCGCGGCCTGCGTGCCGTACATCTTCTGCGCGGTCGCGACCGTCGTCAGGGCCGCGTCCTTGAAGCTGGTGTCGGCGGCGAAGCCGAACTGCGCGTTCACGATGATCCGGTCGGCCGTGCGGGCGCCGAGCTCGTTCCGGATGTCGAAGAGCGCCCGGGACCAGATCTCGCCGTCCGCGTGGACCTCGCCCACGCGGTCCGCGTAGGTCTTGGTGCCGTCGATGCGGCGCAGGCAGTGCGGGGCCGCGCTGTAGCCGGTCGAGTCCCAGTCGGCGACGCAGGCCAGGTCGGCCTTCATCGGCCAGCCGTACCTGGCGTCCGCGTTCGCGCCGACCTCCACGGCCAGGTAGTCGCCGAAGGCCTCGCCGATCGCGCCGGCCTCCGGGGAGGTGCCGAAGCCGGGCACCTGGGCGTTGTGCACGGCGTGGCCGTACTCGTGGACGATGACCTCGGCGTCCTCGGCGTCGTCCACGCCGCCCTTGCCGAAGCGGATCTCGGCCTTCTTGTCGGTGAAGAAGGAGTTGTCGGCGCCCCACTGGTTGAGGCGGACCGGCTGCACCCGGTCGTTCGCCCCGCGCAGCTCGGAGCCGAAGCCGAGGCCCTGGAGGTACTCCTGCGCCTCGTTGACCCAGAAGTACGCCATGACCTGCTCGAACTCGTCGTCGGAGCGGTCGTACGAGGCGGCGTCGGCGGCCTTCGCGGGGTTGCCGGTCTCGGAGCGGACGGCGGCCCACCTGCCGGACAGGCCGCCGCTCGCGTCGAGGTTGCGGAGCGCGGCGGTGGCGTACGCGGAGGCGGGGACGTCGCTCACCGCGTCCTTGTGGTCGGTGAGGGTCTGGTCGCCCGAGGACTGGACCGGGTTCACCATGAAGACGCGGGCCTGCGGCGCGGCGGTGGCGGCGGAGGCTCCCGCGGACGGGAGCAGCGCCGCGGTGGCGGCGGCCACGGTGACGGCGGCCGCGGCGGCCAGGCCACGAGAGGTGCGGCGGGTCATGGACATCCTCCTGCGATGGGATGCGACGACGGGAAGCTTGGCGTGTACTCAACACGCAATGGCGGCGATCTTCGCGCAAGCCCGCCACTTTGAACAGACTTTGAGCCATCGCGGCACAGGACGTGACGGGGACCACAGTGGCCCGCCCGCCACCGCAGTACGCTGACTCCATGCCTCTGCTCGTACGCCGTCGCCACGTGGACTACGTCCGCGTCACGAGCATGGGCTGTCGCCGCTCCGCCTGACCTTCCGGGGTACCACTCCACACCCCTGCGGGTCCCTCGTCCGAGCACCAAGCCGACCGGCACCCGTGGCCCCCGCCCCACCCTTCGCGGCCGCCCCGGGCACCCGTACACCCCGCGGATGCATACACATGACGAACAGCTCGTACCCCTCGCAGCTCCCCATCGTCGACCTCTCGGCGGCCGACAAAGACCCCCAGGCACGGAAGCTGCTCCACGCGCAGCTCCACTCGGCCGCCCACGACGTGGGCTTCTTCCAGCTCATCGGGCACGGCATCACCGAGGCCGAGACCCAGGCCCTCACCTCGGCCATGCACGCCTTCTTCGCCCTGCCCGAGGCCAACCGGCTCGCCCTCGACAACATCAACTCGCCGCACTTCCGCGGCTACACCCGCATCGGCGACGAGCGCACCGGCGGCGCCCGCGACTGGCGCGACCAGCTCGACATCGGCGCCGAGCGCCCCGCGCGCGAACCCGGCCCCTGGGAAGCCCCGTACTGGTGGCTCGAAGGCCCCAACCAGTGGCCCGCCGCCCTCCCCGAGCTCCGCACGGCCGCCCTGCACTGGATCGACCGCCTCAGCGGCGTCGCCGAGCGGCTCCTCCACGAGCTGCTCGCCTCCATCGGAGCGCCCCAGGACTTCTACGACGACATCTTCGGCCCGCACGCCCACCCGCACCTCAAGCTGGTGCGCTACCCGGGCAGCAGCGGCGAGGGCGACGACCAGGGCGTCGGCGCGCACAAGGACTACGGCTTCCTCACCCTGCTGCTCCAGGACCACGTCGGCGGACTCCAGGTGCAGCGCGAGGACGGGATGTTCCACGACGTGCCGCCGCTCCCGGGCGCCTTCGTCGTCAACCTGGGCGAGCTCCTGGAGGTCGCCACGAACGGCTACCTGATCGCGACGAACCACCGGGTGGTCTCGCCGCCCGGGGCGACGGAACGATTCTCCGTGCCGTTCTTCTACAACCCGCGCCTCGACGCCCGGATCACGCCGCTCCAGTTCCCCTTCGCGGACCGCGCCCCCGGCGTCACGGCCGACCCGGCGAACCCGCTGTTCGCCGAGTACGGACGCAACGAACTGAAGGGCAAGCTCCGCGCCCACCCGCTGACCACGGCCCGCCACCACGCGGACCTGCTGCTCTCGCAGGAGCAGCCGGCCCAGCTGGTCTGACCCGGGGCGTCCGGCCGGGCCGACGGGCACCCGGCCGGACCGACCGGTCCGGCTCAGCCGGTGATGTCGCCGTACCCCTCGACCTCGCGCGGGTCCCGCTGGCCGGGGCCCGTGTAGCGGGCCGAGGGACGCACGAGGCGGCCGGTGCGCTTCTGCTCCAGGATGTGCGCCGACCAGCCGGCCGTACGCGCGCACGTGAACATCGACGTGAACATGTGCGCCGGGACCTCGGCGAAGTCGAGCACGATCGCGGCCCAGAACTCCACGTTCGTCGCCAGCACCCGGTCGGGGCGGCGGTTGTGCAGCTCCTCCAGGGCGGCCTTCTCCAGGGCCTCGGCGACCTCGAAGCGCGGCGCCGCCAGCTCCTTGGCCGTACGACGGAGCACGCGCGCGCGGGGGTCCTCGGCGCGGTAGACGCGGTGGCCGAAGCCCATGAGGCGCTCGCCCTTGTCGAGAGCCTGCTTCACGTACGCGGTGGCGTCGCCGGTCCGCTCGATCTCCTCGATCATGCCGAGGACGCGGGAGGGCGCGCCGCCGTGCAGCGGACCGGACATGGCGCCGACGGCACCGGAGAGCGAGGCGGCGACATCGGCACCGGTGGAGGCGATCACCCGCGCGGTGAACGTGGAGGCGTTCATGCCGTGCTCGGCGGCGGAGGTCCAGTAGGCGTCGACGGCCTTCACGTGCTTCGGGTCGGGCTCGCCGCGCCAGCGGATCATGAAGCGCTCGACGATGGACTCCGCCTTGTCGATCTCGCTCTGCGGGACCATCGGCAGGCCCTGGCCGCGCGCCGACTGCGCGACGTACGAGAGGGCCATGACGGCCGCGCGGGCGAGGTCGTCGCGGGCCTGCTCGGCGGAGATGTCGAGGAGCGGTTTGAGACCCCACACGGGCGCGAGCATCGCGAGCGCGGACTGCACGTCGACGCGGATGTCACCGGAGTGCACGGGGATCGGGAACGGCTCGGCGGCCGGCAGGCCCGGGTTGAACGCGCCGTCGACGAGCAGGCCCCAGACGTTCCCGAAGGAGACGTGGCCGACGAGGTCCTCGATGTCGACCCCGCGGTAGCGGAGGGCGCCGCCCTCCTTGTCGGGTTCGGCGATCTCCGTCTCGAACGCGACGACTCCCTCGAGCCCGGGTACGAAGTCGGACATCAGGCAGCTCCTCTATCGATGATCGATCAACCGTGTTGGTCGATGGTGGGGAATCAACAGTCATCCAGCGGAAGAGTCTGTACGGTTCCGATGATGCGGGGAAGCGTGACATCCGGCACACTGCGCCGATCCGGCGAGAGAGGATTAACGCCCCGTGGTGCCGGGCACACTGGGGCGCTGCGGCAGGATGGCCCTGTGACCGATCCCGTGACCGACGCCCTGGATCCCGCCGACATGCGCGAGCAGTACCGCACCACGGAGCTGTCCGCGGCCGACCTCGCCCCCGAACCGATCGGGCAGTTCGCCCGCTGGTTCAAGGAGACCGCCGCGAACCCGGCGATCCACGAACCGAACGCGATGATCGTCTCGACGGCGACCCCCGACGGCCGCCCGTCGTCCCGCACGGTCCTCCTCAAGCACTACGACGAGGCCGGCTTCGTCTTCTTCACCAACTACGAGTCCCGCAAGGGAAGGGAGCTCTCGGCGAACCCGTACGCCTCCCTCCTCTTCCCCTGGCACCCGCTGGCCCGCCAGGTCATCGTCACCGGCCGCGCGACCCGCGTCGGCCGCGACGAGACCGTCGCCTACTTCCGCACCCGCCCCCACGGCTCCCAGCTCGGCGCCTGGGCCAGCCCCCAGTCCACGGTGATCCCGTCCCGCGCGGACCTCCTCGCCCGCTACGAGGAACTGGCCGCCCGCTACCCCGACCACGAACAGGTCCCGGTCCCCCCGTCCTGGGGCGGCATCCGCGTCGTCCCCGAGGCGGTCGAGTTCTGGCAGGGCCACGAGAACCGCCTCCACGACCGCCTCCGCTACGTCCACGAGACGGACGGGACGTGGCGGGTGGAACGCCTGGCGCCCTGACGGTCGGCATGTGGCGAGCGTCACGATGAACGTTTCTGCGAGGTGGAGAGGGCGTCGCTGTTCCATACAGTCGGTGCATGCAGTTGCGATACAACTACCGCGTGTATCCGAGCTCTGCTCAGCGCGCGGCGCTGGCCAAGGCGTTCGGATGCGCGCGTGTGGTGTTCAACGACGGCCTTCGGGTACGGCAGGAGGCACACGCCGCAGGACTGCCGTATGTGAAGGACGCCGAGCTGCAGAAGCAGGTGATCACCGCAGCGAAGCGCACCGAAGGACGCACGTGGCTCGGTGAGGTGTCATCGGTGGTTCTCGTGCAGTCCCTGCGTGACTTGCACACGGCCTACCGGAACTTCTTCTCCTCCCTCACCTGTAAGCGCCGGGGACCGAAGGTGGCCGCACCCCGGCTCAAGTCCAAGAGGGATCGCCGTCAGTCGATCCGGCTGACGGCGAACGGATTCAGCCTCCGGGGCAACGGCCGGTTGTACGTGGCGAAGGTCGGCGAGCTGCGGGTGCGCTGGTCGCGACCGCTGCCGGCACCGCCGACCTCGGTGACCATCACGTCGGACGCGGCGGAGCGCTACTGGGCCTCGTTCGTCGTCGAAGTCGCTCCGGAGGCCCTTTCCGAGGTCGGGGCCGACACCGGCATCGATCTCGGGCTGCGGCACTTCGCCGTGCTGAGCGACGGCTCCAAGATCGACAGCCCTCGCTTCTTCAGGAGGGCGGAGAAGAAGCTCAAGCGCATGCGGAAGTCCCTGGGCCGAAAGGTCCAGGGCAGCCGCAACCGGGCCAAGGCGCGGAAGCGGATCGCACGGCAACACGCGCGCGTGGCCAATCAGCGGCGGGACTGGCACCACAAGCTCTCCACCCGGATCATCCGCGAGAACCAAGCGGTGTACGTGGAGACGCTCCCTGTCGGAGGCATGGGGCGCACGTGGCTCGCCAAGTCCGTGTACGACGCCGGATGGGCCGCGTTCGTCGGCATGCTGGAGTACAAGGCGGCGAAGCACGGCCGGACGTTCGTGAAGGTCGACCGGACCTTCCCCTCCTCGCAGCTGTGCTCGGTGTGCGGTCACCGGGACGGGCCCAAGCCGCTCCATGTCCGGGAGTGGACGTGCGGGCGATGTGGATCCGTGCACGACCGTGATCACAACGCTGGAAGGAACGTCCTGTTCGAAGGACGCCGTATCGTCGCCGCTGGACAGGCGGAGACGCGAAACGCCTTGCCGAGCGTCGGTAAGACCAGAGCGAAAGCTGTGGCGCAGCGCGGTGAAGCAGGAAGCCGCCGGAAGGGTCCGAGGACTCAGGCCGGAGTCCTTGCCCCATAAGGGGCGGGAGCGTGTCAATGCGTTGGTCTCGGCAGTGCGACGTACACGGGGACGCCGGCATGCAGGCGCCCCGTGGGCCTTGGTCCCGTCCGCTCGCGAGTTCGGACGAGAGCCGGCCGGACTTACCGGCGGCCCACGGGGCGGGTGACTGCTGGATGTTCGGCAGAAGGCCTGCCGAGGTGCACAGAGTGCGACTGTCAGGCCTTAGCCCGCAGCCACCTCACGAGTCCGAAAAGAAACCATTTTTTCGGATCACCTCCTTTCGCGTGTACCCACACCCTACGAACCGTCCGTCCCCCGCTCAAGCGATTTATTCAGGTGATTCGAAACGAATGATTCAGGCGAAGGTGATGTGCTCTGGGTCACGTTCCAGTTGAATGGTCCCAGCATGGGGGGTGCCTGGATGAGCGCATTCACAGAGGCCGCGAGCGGCGCCGTGTCCGTTCCGGGGGCGGGGGCCGATCTGCTGGCCGCGTTGCTCGACGGGATGGACGCCGCGCTCTGCGCGTTCGACGCCGACGGGACGATCACGCACTGGAACCGGGAGGCCGAGCGGATCCTCGGCTGGTCCGCCGCCGAGGCGGTCGGGCGCCGCGGGTTCGAGGGGTGGGCGGCGCGGAGCGCGGACGCCGAGGAGACCCTGGGCCGGCTGATGAGAGCCATGAAGGGCCCCGGGCGCCAGGTCCACGAGTTCGTACTGCTGCGCAAGGACGGCGGGCGCGTCCTCGTACGGAGCCAGGCCGCGGGCGTGCGCGGCGCGGACGGCAGCCCGGCGGGCGTGTACTGCGCGTTCAGCGAGGTCCACGTCCAGCTCGACCTGGAGCGGTCCGTGGCCCTCAGCGAGGCCCTGTTCGACGACGCCTCCTGGGGCGTCGTCCTCGTCGACGCCGACCTGCGCCCCGCCATGGTCAACGCCCACGCGGCCCGCGCCTTCGGGACCGGCCGCACGGCCCTGCTCGGGCGGCCCCTCGGCGACGTCGTCGTGCACGGCGCGGAGGAGCTGGAGGCCGCCCTCCAGCACGTCCTGGCCGAGGGCACGCCGTCCGCCCCCGCCGAGGTGTGGGTGACGCTGCGGACCGGCTCGGAGGAGCGGCGCCGGTGCTGGCGCAGCGGTTTCCTGCTGCTGTCCTCGCCGATGGCCGAGGAGCCGGTGCCGCTGGGCGTGGCCTGGCTGTTCCAGGACGTCACGGAGGAGCGCCTCGCGGCCCGCGAGGCCGACCGGCTGCGGTTCCGGTGGAGCCAGCTGCACCGGGCGGGCGCGGCGGCCGCGGAGTGCGAGGACCCGGCCGAGGCGGCGACGGTCCTGCTCGACTTCGCCCTGGCCGGGTTCGCCGACCACGCCCTCGTGGACCGTCCCGCGGGGGAGCGGCGCCTCACGCGGACCCTGGCCACCCCGGCGGGCGCCGCCCCCGGCCCGTCCTCGCCCGTCGTGGGCGGCGGCATCCCGCTGCGGTACGGGCCCCGGCACCCGGCGCTCCAGGCCTGGGACCGGGCGGGCACGGTGCGGGCGAGCGCGGGGCGGACCGCGGAGGTGTGGGCGGAGGCCCACCAGTGGCCGGGGGACGCGGCCCACGCCCTGTGCGTGGTCCTGCGCTCCCGGGGCCGCACCCTCGGCGTCCTGACGTTCCTGCGGGCCGCCTGCCGCGCGCCCTTCGAGCGCGAGGACGCGGTCTACGGCGAGGCGGTGGCGTCCCGGGTGGCGACGTCCCTGGACCTGCTGGACCTCGTCGACAGGCCCCAGGGCCTGTCCGGCGGATCAGGGTCAGACAGACCCTAGCCCTCCCGTACACCCACTTTTTTGTGGGTACTTGTCGGAGCCGGGTGCCCGGGAGAACCTGGTGGCGGCCCGGAAGGAGAGGGGAGCGCGGGCCTCAGGAGGCGGCGGCCGCCTCCGTCATCCGGTCCAGCCGGCGATGGCCCCAGTCCGACAACGGGCCGAGCAGTTCGGACAGTTCGCGCCCGAACTCCGTCAGCGAGTAGACGGTCTTCGGCGGCAGCACGTCGTGCACCTCGCGGTGCACGAGACCGTCCGTCTCCATCTCCCGCAGCGCCTGTGTCAGCACCTTCTCGCTGATCTCGGGGAGCCTGCGGCGCAGTTCGCCGGGCCGGTGCGGCCCCGACTCCAGCAGCCACAGCAGCGACGTCTTCCACTTGCCGTCGATCACGGCGATCGCGGCCGTCACACCGCAGACGTTCGTGTCCCGGGCCCTGAGCCGTGTCATCCGCGTCCCTCTCCTTCTCCGGCCTTCTCGTCACCCACGTATGTGCAAGGGAGTTCAGCCATGTCTTCTTCCCGTCAGCCCTCCTCCGTCACCGTTCTCGGTCTCGGCCCGATGGGCCGGGCCCTCGCCGGCGCGTTCCTGGACGCCGGGGTGCGGACCACCGTGTGGAACCGCACCCCGGGCAGGGAGGGCGACCTCGGCGCGCGCGGCGCGGTCCTGGCGGCGAGTGCCGAGGAGGCGGTCGCCGCGAGCGCGCTCACGGTGATCTGCCTGGTCAACTACGACGCCACGGACTCCGTCCTGCGGCAGTCGGCCGTCACGGACGCGCTCAAGGGCCGGACCGTCGTCAACCTGAGCGCCGACACCCCCGAGCGGGCCCGGGACACCGGCCGCTGGGCGGCGGAGCACGGCATCGGCTACCTGGACGGCGCGATCATGACGCCGACGCCGACCATCGGGACGTCCGCCGGGGTGTTCCTGCACAGCGGACCCGAGCCGCTGTACCGCGAGCACCGGGCGGTGCTCGACGCGCTGGGCGGTTCCCACACCCACCTCGGCGAGGACATCGGCCGGGCCGCCGCGTACGACGTGGCGCTGCTCGACATCTTCTGGACGTCGATGACGGGGTACGTGCACGCCCTCGCGGTGGCCCGCGCGGAGGGGATCTCGGCGCGGGAGCTCGCGCCGTTCGCCCAGGGCATCGGGGCGATCCTGCCGCCGCTGTTCCAGGAGTGGGCCGAGGACGTGGACGGCGGCTCGTACTCGGGCGAGGGCAATCCGCTCACCTCGGCCGTGTCGACGATGGGCCACGTCGTGCACGCCGCCGAGGCGCACGGCATCGACGCGAGCGTCATGCGCGCGGCGGAGGCCCTGGCGCTCCGGGCGGTGGACCGGGGCCACGGCGCGGACGGCTTCACGCGGGTGACGCAGGTCATGGACCGCGGCTGACGGCAGCGAAGAGGGTTCCGACACTGCCGGGTTCCGGCATGGCCGGCCCGGGCGTGGCGGGACGACGATGGGCTCACGTTCGGGAACTCTGTGGGGGCCGTCATGATGGCGTGGATCATGGGCGCGATGGCGCCTCTGGGCGTGGTGGCGATCGCGATGGGCGCGGCCGCGTTCCGTACGGGCTGGATGATCGCTCCGGCGCGCCGGAGCGTCCGGCGGCCCCGGGTCTACGGGGTCGGCGTCACGCTGGTGGGCACGGGCCTGCTCGTCTCGGTGGCCGCTTATGTCCTCCTGTCCCGGTACTGGTCCGACGAGGCGATGAGCCACCCGTGGCTCGTCTTCCTCGGGAACGCCGTGGAGCTCGTCGGCATCACCTTCATCGCGGCGAGCCGACGGAGCCCGCGGCACGTGCGGGCCTCGCACCCGGCCGCGTAGCCCGTACGGGATCCGGTGGCCCGGTCCGTACGGGATCCGGTGGCCCGGCCTGTGCGGGGCCGGGCCGTACCGGCCTCAGTGCCGGAAGAAGATCCGGTCGCCGTACTCGTTCATCACGCGCCCGTTCCACTCGTGCCCGCCGTCGACGTTGCCGGAGCGCAGCAGCGGCGGCTCGATGCCGAGGCGTACGAGCTCCTCGGCGGCGGCGGCCATCGTGGCCTGCATGAGGGCGCAGGTGACGACGGTGGAGGCGGGGGCGAAGGGCGCCTCGATGCCCTCGTGGGTGAGCTCCGCGTCCCCGACGGCGATCCTCGAGTCGAGGACGATGTCGCAGTGGTCCTTGAGGTACGTCCCCGACAGGTGCCGTGACTTCGTCTCCGTCGCGTACGCCACCGAGGTGACGCCGATGACGGTGAGGCCGAGCGCGCGGGCGTTCATGGCCATCTCCACGGGCAGGGCGTTGCGCCCGGAGAGGGAGATGATGATCAGGACGTCGCCGGCCTTGACGGGGGAGGAGTCGAGGACCGCTCCGGCGAGGCCGTCGACGCGCTCCAGGGCGGAGCCGAGGGTGGCGGGCATGACGTCGACGCCGACGACGCCGGGGACGGCGAGCAGGTTCATCAGGGCGAGGCCGCCGGCCCGGTAGACGACGTCCTGTGCGGCGAGCGAGGAGTGCCCGGCGCCGAAGGCGAAGAGCCGGTTGCCGTTCGCGACGGCCGCGGCGATCGCGGCTCCGGCGGCGGAGATCTCGGCGGAGTCCCCGTCGCGCACCTCCTTGAGCAGGCCGATCGCGGCGTCGAAGAACTGTCCGGCCAGCTTGCTCTCGCCCATCGCGGCGGCTCCCTCTCGTCGTGGCGGTCCTCGGCCCCCGTGGTGCGTTCTCGCCGAGGCCGCGGATCACGGTGCGGTCTGGACCATTGCTGTGTCAATACCGTCTTACCCGACGTGGCCCGGTTGTCGGCCCGATGCGCAACAATTGCGGCAGGGCCAGCGCACGACTCATCGAGGGGCACGTATGTCCGGACTGATCGACACGACGGAGATGTATCTCCGCACCATCCTCGAGCTCGAGGAAGAAGGTGTGGTCCCGATGCGCGCCCGGATCGCGGAGAGGCTCGACCAAAGCGGTCCGACGGTGAGCCAGACGGTGGCCCGGATGGAGCGCGACGGTCTGGTGGCCGTGGCGAGTGACCGCCACCTGGAGCTCACGGACGAGGGCCGCCGCCTCGCCACCCGGGTGATGCGCAAGCACCGCCTGGCCGAGTGCCTGCTCGTCGACGTGATCGGCCTGGAGTGGGAGCAGGTCCACGCCGAGGCCTGTCGCTGGGAGCACGTGATGAGCGAGGCCGTGGAGCGGCGGGTCCTGGAGCTGCTGCGTCACCCGACGGAGTCGCCGTACGGGAACCCGATCCCGGGCCTGGAGGAGTTGGGCGAGAAGGCGGAGGCCGAGGCCTTCCTCGACGACTCGATGGTGTCGCTCGCCGACCTGGACGCGAGCGAGGGCAAGACGGTGGTCGTCCGCCGGATCGGCGAGCCGATCCAGACGGACGCCCAGTTGATGTACACGCTGCGGAGGGCGGGCGTGCAGCCCGGCTCGGTGGTGTCGGTGTCGGAGTCGCCGGGCGGTGTCCTGGTGGGCAGCAGCGGCGAGGCCGCGGAGCTGGGCGCGGACATCGCGGCGCACGTGTTCGTCGCGAAGCGCTGAGTTCTTCCCGTACGGAGTCGCTGAGTTCTTCCCGTACGGAGTGAGGGGCGCCCTGCCGGTCGTCGAGAGGACCGGCGGGGCGCCCTTCGTCGTGCTGCCCCTGCCGTGCCGCCGTCGCCCCGCTCGTCGGCCGGACGGTCTGGTGTGCGCCCCGTTTTACGCCGGAATCGCCACGCCCGCGCCCTTGTCGTGCCACGCTGGTACGAGCGGGGCGATGAGCGGGTGCGGGGGTGGGGCATGAGGGCTACGGACGACAGAGGGCCCCGGCGCCTTCCGGCGCCGGGGCCTGTCCTCCCCTGTGCTGACCTGGAGCCCCGAGCTCTCAAGGTCATTCCCCTCGGACCGTTTTTCCCCGAGCGGTCCGCCTCCCGCTCAAGATCTCCCCTCGGCAGTGCGGATCAATCCTTGAGCCCTGTCACTCGAACGAGGGGTGTTGCGCGGCAGGAGCGCATTTTCGAATGCGAGTTCGATAGTCTGGCGAGGTTCGACGGAAAAGAGGGGGTGCCGGATCCATGGCGCGACGACTCGACGTCACCGGGGCCGACGGCGTCCGGCTGGCAGCCTGGGACTACACGGCCCCGGCCCACGCGACGCCGACCCACGCGGTCCCGACCCACACGGCCCCGGACCGCACGGTCCCCCGCCCCGCGCGGGCCCCGCGGGTCCCGGCGGCACCGGCGCGGCGGGCGCCGGGGGTTCCCGCTCCCGGGGTGTTACTCCTCCACGGACTGATGGGCCACGCCGGCCACTGGGCCCCCGCCGTCCGCCGGTTCACCGGCGGCCACCGGGTCGTCGCCCTGGACCAGCGCGGCCACGGCGCGAGCGAGAAGCCGGCCGGAGGCCCCTTCACGCGCGAGGCGTACGTGGCGGACGCCGTCGCCGTCGTCGAGCAGCTCGGCCTCGGCCCGGTCACCCTCGTCGGCCACTCCATGGGCGCCCTGACCGCCTGGCAGCTGGCCGCCGAGCGTCCCGACCTCGTCCGCGCCCTCGTCATCTGCGACATGCGGGCCTCGGCCCTCGGCGCGGCCTCGCAGCGCGCCTGGCAGGACTGGTTCCGCGGCTGGCCCGCCCCCTTCCCGTCGCTGGAGGCCGTGCACCGCTGGTTCGGCGACGAGGACCCGTGGGTGGAGACCCCGAACCCGGCGCGGGGCGCCTTCTTCGCCGAGGTGATGGCCGAGCACCCCGACGGCTGGCGCCCGGTGTTCGACCCGGAGCAGATGCTGACCTCCCGCGAGACCTGGGTCCACGACGCCCACTGGGACTCCCTCGCCCAGGTCCGCTGCCCCGCCCTCGTCGTCCGCGGCCTGGACGGCGAGCTGGGCCGCGCGGAGGCCCAGGAGATGGTCCGGGTCCTGCCCCACGGGGCGTACGCGGAGATCCCCGACGCGGGCCACCTCCTCCACTACACCCACCCGGAGGCCTGGAGCGAGGCCGTGGAGCCTTTCGTGAACGGAGTACTGACCCCCTGACGGCGCCCGCCGGAACGGCGCACGGTACGGTCCCTCCCACGGCGCGTCGAGCAGTGCGTCTCCGCGCCGGTTGGAGGGAACTCGATGCGCAATTCCATGCTGCGGCGCGTGGCCACGGTGGCCACGACGCTGGGGCTCACCTCGCTCGGCCTCTTCGGCGCGGGCGCGGCGCCGGCGCAGGCCGCGATCAGCGACTGCCCGTCCGGCTACTTCTGTGCCTGGAAGTCCGACAACGGCACCGGCACGATGTACAAGACGAACGTGAACCGGGCGACGCTCGGGACGTGGGACAACACGTTCAAGTCGGTCGTCAACCACACGAACAAGTTCGCCTGCCTGTACGACGCCCCGAACTACGACGTCAACGGCGGCACTTCCGTCTGGGCCCCGGACCCGCGGGGCACGGAGTGGGGCTACCCGGGAAGCAGCGTCAGCTCGATCAAGCTCGTCCCGACCGAGCGCGAGTGCGTCCTGCCCCCGTACCCGGAGTGGGGCGCCTACCCCTCTCCCACGAAGCCGGTCTTCGGCGACATGAACGCCGACAACAAGTCGGACGTCATCGTCCGCGACAAGGCCGGCCGCCTCTGGTACCTGCCCGGCGACGACACCGGACGCCTGATCGGCACCGGTGGCTGGAACGCCATGAACGCCCTCACCCGGCACGGCGACTTCACCGGCGACGGCCGCGAGGACGTCATCGCCCGCGAAGCCTCCACGGGCAAGCTGTGGCTGTACCCGGGCACGGGCACGGGCACCGTCGGCGCGCGGAAGCTGATCGGCTCCGGCGGCTGGAACGCCATGGACAGGATCACCGCCTTCGGCAACCTGACCGGCGACAGCCGCTCGGACCTCCTCGCCGTCGAGAAGTCCACGGGCAAGCTGTGGCTGTACCCGGGCACCAGCACCGGCCTCGGCGCGCGGAAGCTGCTCGGCACCGGCGGCTGGAACGCGATGAACGCCCTGGTCGGCGCCGGCGACATGAACGGCGACAACCGTCCCGACCTGATCGCCCGCGAGGCCTCCACGGGCAAGCTCTGGTTCTACCCGGGCACCTCGACCGGCGGCGTCGGCTCGCGCGTCCTGATCGGCAGCGGCGGCTGGAACGTCATGGCGTCGTTCCTCGCGGTCGGCGACTACAGCGGCGACGGCCGCAACGACCTGGCGACGATCACCACCAGCAGCTACGTCGGTGAAGGCTGCCGGGGCGTGGGCTGCCTGGTCCTCTACACGGGCAAGGGCACGGGCGCGCTGAACGCGGGCGCCCCGGAGGACGCCAACTGGATGGGCCTGAACGGCGCGTTCTGATCCGTACCGGACGAGTGTCCGCGAGGGCCTCCACCCCGACGGGGCGGAGGCCCTCGGCTCTCCTCGGCCGGGCCGTCCGGGAGGACCGGCTCGGCGCCGATCGGCGGGAGTCCAGCGGTCGTCGTTCAGCTCTCGCAGTCGATCGCCTCTCCCGCGGCCTCGCCGCTGTCCTCCCAGCACTCCGCGTCGATGCCCTCGTGCCCCCGGGGCTCGGTGGCTCCCTTCGGCGGTGTGTCGAGGAGGGCGATCGACCGGAGCTGCTCCACCCGCTCCTCGCTGCCCTCGCAGCTGCCGATGCCCATGACGGCCGTGAGCGACGAGCAGCCGGTGAGGCCGCCGGTCGTCAGGACGACCGCGAGCAGAAGGGCCGTTCTCGTACGGATCGGCAAGGCCGTCTCCTTGTCAGATCTTGCCCGCGAGCAGGCGGGTGCGGTGGCCGAGGACCTCGGTCAGTTCGGCGATGAACGCGGGGCGGAGCGGCGGGCCGTTCCAGTGCTCGACGCCGAGGTGGGCGAAGGCGAAGAAGTCGTTCTCCCACTCCCAGGCGGGCAGCGGCACGGTGCGGCCGCAGACCGGGCAGCGGACGTCGGCGAGGCCCGTCGCCCACCAGGCGTCCACGGCCGCGTGGAAGGCGCCGTCGTGAGGGACGTGGGCCGCGCAGTGCGGGCAGATCGGTGAGCCGCCGGTGCTCGGCGAGCCGAAGAACACCGTGCGTCCGGTGACGACGGCCAGCCCGTCCGTCCCCAAGGAGCGCCGCTCGTCCGTCACGTGTGACCAGCGCGGCCCCGGCAGGTACCAAGTCTTGTCGCGGTCGGAGGGCTCGGGCTCGGGGACCGCGATCCCCTCGGCGACCAGCCAGGCCCCCACCCGCTCCCCGAGCGCCCCGGCCTCCTCGGCCGTCGCCTCCAGGTCGGCGATCGTCTGGTACGTGCTCCCCACGGGCCCCGTCAGTCCTGTCCGCCGTGGAACGGCGCCGAGGCCGTCAGCCCCTCGACGAACGTCCGGAAGTCCCCGGCCGACGGCAGCTCGCACGCGTCCCACGCGTCCGCGACGACACCGCCGTCGCGGTCCCGCAGGAGTCCGAGCAGCGACGCCGGCAGGCGGACGCCGGGCCGGCGTCCGGCGTCCCGCACGGCCGCGTCGGTCAGCGGCGGCGCGTCCCCGTACGGATCTCCGCCCCAGAACGTCGCCCTCACCTCGTCGAAACGCGTCACTCGCGCATCCTAGGGATGCCCGTTCACCGACCCGGCCGCCAGCCCCGGTCCCCGCCGCTCTCCGCCCGTCCCCGCCGGTACGGGCGTCCGCAGACGGGCCAGGTCGATCAGGATGAAGACGACCGCCACGACGCACAGGATCGTCGACTGGAGGGAGGAGTCGAGCAGCTTGAGGGCGAGCAGCGTCTGCAGTGTGCCGGCGAAGAGCGAGCCGACCGCCACGTCCAGGACCGTGCCCTCGCCGCTCTTCAGGCTGCAGCCGCCCGCCGTGAGCGCCAGCAGGCAGACGATCATGAACTCCTTGCCCAACTCGCCCGGTACGGTCGCGCCGATGCGGGCCGTGTAGAGCAGCCCGACGAGCGCCGCGAGCAGGAACGACGGCAGGAAGAGGAAGACCGTGACCCGCGGCCACGACGGCTCCCGCGCCCCGAGCCGCGCCTCCTGCCGGGGCAGGTACCAGGCCGTCGCCAGGAACAGCGCGGCCGCGACCAGGGCGACGCCGGGGATCCGCAGGTCGTTGGAGGCGAGCGAGGTCAGGAGCGGCGCCCGGACCGGCACCATCTGCGGCGGGGCGATGTCGGTGACGAGCTGGTCCGCCCCGATGAGGACGGCGACCGCGGAGAACAGGGCGTGTCCCGTACGGACGTTGAGGGAGAGGAAACCGCTGAGGAAGGCGAACGGGACGGCGGCGAGGAGCGCGAGCAGCACCCCGAACAGCATCGCGCCGTTGCTCCCGCCGGTGCTGTTCACCCCGATGACGGCCGCGCCGAGCCCGGCGACGCCGATCGTCGCCGGCTCGATGCGGCCGCTGCGCAGCAGCAGGAGCTGGGAGAGGGCGAGGACGCCGGGTATCGCCGCCACCGTGACGATGTTCTGGAGCAGCCTCTCCGTCTCGCCGGCCTCCACGGCGCAGAGGCCGACGAGGACGAGCGTGGCGGCGCCCACGACGCCGAGCCAGACCCCCTGGCCCCGCCGGACCGGACTTGCCGTCGCGGGCGGGGTCGTCGTTGCGGTGTCCTCCATGGGTACGCTCCAAGCCGGTCGGCGATCGGACGGACAGCCATCATGGGGGACGGCGTGGAAATCGACGAGGGCCTCGTACGGGCGCTGCTCCGGGACCGGCACCCGGACCTGGCGGAGCTGCCGATCCGGCCGGTGCCGGGCGGCTGGGGCAACCAACTGTGGCGCGTGGGCGACGAGTTGGCCGTACGGATGCCCCGTACCGAACGGGCGCCCGACCTGCTGCGCAAGGAGCACCGCCGGCTGCCGGTCCTGGCGTCGCTGCTTCCGCTGCCCGTGCCCGTCCCCGTACGCACCGGGGAGCCGTCCGCGCGCTTCCCCCGGTTCTGGACGGTCGCCCGCTGGGTCCCGGGCGAGCCGAGGGACGCCGTGCCCGTCACGCGCGGCGACCACGCGGCCGGGCTCCTGGCGGGCTTCCTGCGGGCCCGCGCTTCTTCGAGGCGTACGGGCGCGTGGACGGGGCGACCGTCCGCCGCGCCCGGGGCTGGGCCCTCCTCCGGGCCGCCGGCCTCATCGCCATCGGCCGCGCCGGCGAACGCGGCCTCCCGGGTGGCAAGCCGACCTGGGGCCCGGCGGGCCGCGCCGCCCTCACCCGCGTACTGGACACCCCCTAGAGCCTCGTCACGCCGATGGCCCGCTCGGACGACGAGCGGGCCATCGGGGTGTACGGAAGGCCGTCGGTCTATCCCTTGCTGACCGCCGCCAGGATCTCCGGCAGGCGCCCCGCCGTGCGCGGGGCCGCCAGCTTGAGGCCCGCGAGGACGAGGAGCGCGCCGTAGAGCGGGCCGGCCGGGAGGAGGAGCCACAGCAGGGACCGCTGGTCGGAGACGTGGAGGTAGATCGTCGCGGCGATGAGCGGGGAGCTCAGGACCGCCGCCGTGATCATGCCGCCGAAGATCGAGATCCAGGCCAGTCCGGCCTGCCCCGGCGCCACGTTCTTGTAGCCGCTGTCCTGGGGGACCGAGTACGGGAAGCGCGCCGAGGTCACCGCGCCCGTCCCGACCATCGCGCCGAGCAGGCCGAACGCCAGGCCGAGGCCCTCGGGGAACTTCCCCCAGTCGCCGAGGACACCGGCCGTCACCGCCGTCACGAGCACCGTGTACGGCACCGTGATCGACAGCAGGGCCAGGGCCCGCGCCCGGAGTTCGGCGTACGCGTCGGCCGGCGTCGCGATGGTCTGCGCGACCATCCAGAACGCCGAGGTGTCCTGCCCGAACTGGTTGTACATCAGCATGCCGAGCATGCCGGAGGCGAAGCAGGCGAAGTAGATCGAGCCCGAGCCCTGGAAGGCGTTGAAGATCGGCACGATCAGGCCGATGGCGAGCGAGGTCACCCACGCCGCCTTCGTCTTCGGGTCCCGCCAGACGTACCGCAGGCTGCGCTCCATGACGGTGCCGGTGCGTCCGGCCGGAAGGATCCGGGCGAGCAGCCCCGTACCGCTCCTCCCGCCGGCTTTCGCGTCGGAGGCCGCGCCGATCGTGGAGCCGTCCGGCTCGACCATCAGCCGCACCAGGCTCCGGCGCCACCAGTACACGAGCGCCACGAGGACCGCCGCCGTGAGCAGCAGCCGGGCCGCCGCCACCGCGTGGTCGCCCCGGCTCGCGGAGTCGACGGCGCCGATCGCGGCGGCCGGCGGCAGCCAGCCGACGACGGCCGCCACCGGCTCCAGGGGGCCCAGGCCCCCGGCCCGGCCGAGCCGCTGGGCGCCGAAGTTCACGAACTGGATGCCGACCGCGATGACCAGACCGCTCAGCAGGGCCAGGTCCCGGCCCTTGCGGGAGGTGAGGAGCCGGATGTTCGCGGCGGCCACGGCCCGGGACAGCGCCACGCACGTCACGGTCGCGAGCGGCACGCCGAGGACGGCGACGACGGTGCCGGCCGCGCCGTGCGCGAGGGACAGGGCCGCACCGAGGGCCAGCACGAAGGTGAGGACGGGCCCGACGCCCACGAGGGAGGCCACGAGCAGCGCCCGCACCAGCGGCCGGGGCCGCAGCGGCAGCATCACGAGCCGCGAGGGGTCCAGGGTCTCGTCGCCGCTCGGGACGAACAGCGGCATGAACGCCCAGGACAGCGCGAGGACCCCGGTGACGAGGACCGCGACGGTGACGGCGGCCGCGTGGCCCCGCAGCAGGACGAAGGCCAGCACCGTGCCGCCGGCGAAGAGGACGCCGAAGACGATCGACGTGATGTACGCGGCGGTCCGCCCGCCGGACTGCCGCAGCCCGTTCCGCAGCAGCGACAGCTTGAGCCGTACGAAGACGGACGTGAGGGACGGCGCGGGGGCGGTGGTGGGGGCGCTCATCACCGGGCCCCGCCCGAACCCGCCCCGCCGCCCAGCCAGTCCAGCGAGTCCCCGGCCGCCTCGCGGCCGTTCGCGCCGACGAGCTCGAGGAAGGCCGCCTGGAGGGAGGGCGCGGAGCCCCGGACCTCGGCCAGCGGGCCCTGTGCCCGGATCTGGCCGGCCGCCATGACGGCGACCCAGTCGCAAAGGGACTCGACGAGCTCCATGACGTGGCTGGAGAAGACGACGGTCGCGCCGGAGGAGGTGTACCGCTCCAGGACGCCGCGGATGGTCTGCGCGGAGACCGGGTCGACGCCCTCGAAGGGCTCGTCGAGGAAGAGGACCTCGGGGTTGTGCAGGAGCGCGGCGGCGAGGCCGATCTTCTTCCGCATGCCGGTCGAGTAGTCGACGACCAGCTTGTTCTGCGAGCCGGTCAGGTCGAGGACGTCGAGGAGCTGCGCCGCCCGCTTGTCGACCTCGGCGCCGGGCAGACCGCGCAGCCGGCCGCTGTAGGCGAGGAGTTCACGGCCCGAGAGGCGCTCGAAGAGCCGCAGGCCCTCCGGCAGGATGCCGATGCGGGCCTTGACCCGGGCGACCGACTCCGGGTCGGCCCACACGTCGTGGCCGGCGACGAGGATCCGCCCCTGGTCGGGCCGCAGCAGGCCGGTGATCATGGAGAGGGTGGTGGTCTTGCCGGCCCCGTTGGGCCCCACGAGCCCGATGAAGCGGCCGGCGGGCAGGACGAGATCGATCCCGTTCACCGCGATCTGCTGCCCGAAGCGCTTCCCCAGCCCCTCGACACGCACGGCGGGCACCGCACCTTCCCCCGGTGCGGTGCCCGCTCTGTCGAACGTTCCGTCAAATGCCTGGTCAGGCATGGTCCGTCAACCCTTCGATGGTCCCCGTAGTACGTACGGGTCCCACCCTACAAACGCGGTCGACGGCACCCCAGGGTCACTGCGCGCGGCTCCGGGCCTCCGCCGCCTCCCGGCCGCAGGCGTACGCGAGGGCGCTGATCAGCTCCTCCGCGTCCGGCAGCCAGCGGTTCACCGGGGTGGGGCGCCGCGCCCACTGGACCGCGCCGAAGCCGCCGATCCGGGTGGGCGGGGCCGCCACGTAGTGGCCCTCGCCGCGGGTGACGAGGTCGATGGAGGCCGGGGCCCAGCCGAGCTTGCGGACGAGGTCCGGGACCTTGGCGGCGGCGCCGGGGAGCACGAAGAAGTACATGCGGCGGTCCGGGGTGCAGGTCACCGGGCCGAGCGTCAGCTCCATGCGCTCCATGCGGGCGAGGGCCAGGAAGCCGGCCGACTCGGACACCTCGATCGCGTCGAAGGTGCGGCCGGTCGGCAGCAGGATCGACGCCTTCGGCGTCTTCGACCACATCCGCCGCGCCCCGACCCCGCTTCCGGTCGCCTGGGTCGACCAGTCGGGCCTGACCGCGTGGGCGCCGGGCACGGCGCACGCGTCCGCGCCGCAGGAGCAGCGCTCCCTGCCTTCGACGGCTTCCAGCCAGGTCCCGGGAAACACGTCCCAGTGCCGCTCTTCCGCGTACCGCACGGCGCTGTCCAGCAGCTGCTCGCCCCGCTGCTTGGGGATCTGTGCGGCTTCCGTGACTCCCATGGTCTCTTCCACGCTGAGCACAACTTCCCACGTCACCTGGGGTTACGGGCGCGGCGGTCGGCGTGTTGACGCATCGATCCTGCACGCGGGGCGCATGGGTGCACTGGCGGGGGCGCGTGGCGGCCGGGGGAGCGGGGGTGGGTACGGACAGGTGGGGGCGCCGGCGGCGGGGGGTTTCATCCGCGTGGCCGACGTGTCCGGTTTCGCGTGTTCACATCGGCATTGACCGGATATCAACCGGGCAGTGATCTCTTCTCCGGATGATCACCGCACGGCCTCAGGGGGTACTCATGGCAGCCAGGCCACTCGTTCCGCGTCAGCTCAACGAACGGCTCCAGGCGCTCATCCAGGAAGCCGGCTGCTCCAACGCCGGCCTCGCCCGCAGGGTCAACATGGTCGGCGCCGAGCGCGGCCTCGACCTGCGCTACGACAAGACGTCGGTGGCGCGCTGGCTGCGCGGCCAGCAGCCCCGGGGTCGGGCGCCCGGGATCATCGCGGAGGCGCTGGGCCGCAAGCTGGGCCGCACGGTCTCGATCGACGAGGTCGGCATGGCCAACGGCCGGAACCTCGCCGCCGGGGTGGGCCTGCAGTTCGCGCCGACCGTGCCCGGCGCGATCGAGCAGGTCTGCGAGCTGTGGCGCAGCGACGTGGGGCGCCGGGACTTCCTGAACGGCTCGGCGGTCGCGGCCTCCGCCCTCGTCGAGCCCAGCAGGGACTGGCTGATCACGGGCCCCGACACGCACGTGGCCCGGACGACGGGGGCCCGCGTCGGGGTCGCGGACGTCGCGGCGGTGCGGGAGATGACGGCCGCGCTGGTCGACCTCGACCGGCGCTTCGGCAGCGGCCACGTGCGGCCGGTGGTGGTGCACTACCTCAACAGCGTGGTGTCGGGGATGCTGTCGGGCTCGTACCGGGAGGCGGTCGGACGGCAGCTCTTCGCGGCGGTCGCCCGACTGACCGAACTCGCCGGGTACATGGCGGTGGACACCGGCGAACCGGGTCTCGCGCAGCGGTACTACATCCAGGCGCTGCGGCTCGCGCAGGCGGCGGGGGACCGGGGGTACGGCGGCTATGTGCTCGCCGCCTCGATGAGCCACCTCGCCGCGCAGCTCGGCAACCCCCGGGAGATCGCCCAGTTGGCCCGGGCGGCGCAGGAGGGGGCGCGCGGGAAGGTGCCGCCGCGCGCGGAGGCGATGTTCCTCGCGGCGGAGGCGCGCGGGCACGCGCTGATGGGCGACGTGCGCGCCTTCGAGTCGGCGGCGGGCCGGGCCGCACGGGCGCTCGACCGGGCCGATCCGGAGGCGGGCGACGACCCGGCGTGGATCGCCCACTTCGACGCGGCCTACCTCGCGGACGAACTGGCGCACTGCCACCGGGACCTGGGACAGGCGGAGGCGGCGGCGCGGGCGGCCCAGGAGTCGATCGACGGGCATCCGGAGACGCGGGCGCGGCGGCGCGCGATCGGCCTGGCGCTCCTGGCCTCGGCGCAGGTCCAGCAGCGGGAGGTGGAGCAGGCCTGCCGGACGGGCACGCAGGCGCTCGAACTGCTCGGCACGCTGCGGTCGTCGCGGGGCGCGGAGTACCTGGACGATCTGAGGGAGCGCCTGGAGCCGTACGCGGGGGAGGCGGTGGTGCGGGAGTTCGGCGCGCGGATGGAGCTGTACGCGGCGTGACCGTGTCAACTGTGTAACCGGTCTCACACGTGTGTGCGGAGCCCTGTCGGCACCCGGTAGCGTGGGCCGACGATTCCGTAGGTTTATTGGTGGGAGTCCCGGTGACGCAGAACGGACAGGGTCCGGAGCATGGCGGCGGTCAGCCGTGGGGCGGCGCCTGGGGTCCCGCCGGCGGCCAGGCGGGCGGGCAGCAGGGCGGGCAGCCGCTGCCGCCCGCGCAGCCGCTGCCCCCGGAGGCGCCGCAGGGCGCCGCCGACATGCAGTCCACCCAGTACCTGGCGCCGATACCCCCGCAGCAGGGCCCGCCGCAGCCCGGCTACGGCTACCCGGGCCCGGGCGCTCCGGCCGCCGCCGACCTGCAGGCGACCCAGCACATCGCGCCGGTCCCGGGCGGGATGCCGCCGGTCCAGGGCGCGCCGCAGCCGGGGTACGGCTACCCGCCGCCGGCCGGCGCCTCGGACGCGACCCAGTACATCGCCCCGATGCCGCCGCAGCAGGGCGGGGGCTCCGACACCCAGTTCCTCGGCACGGGCCCCCTCGCCCACCAGGGGCCCGCCCCGGCCGGCGCCTCGGACGCGACCCAGTACATCGCCCCCGTACCGGCGCAGACGCCCGGTGAGCGGCAGCCGCCCGCCGAGTTCGACAGCCTCTTCCGTACGGAGGCCCCGCGGCCGCCCCAGCAGCCGCACGCGCCGCAGGGCTACCAGCAGCCGGGCCCGGCCCCGTACCAGCAGCAGACCCAGCACCACCACCAGCCGCCGCAGCCCCCGCAGCAGCAGCAGTACGCCTACCAGGACGCCTACTACGACGACGAGCCCGAGCCGCGCCGCAAGTCGCCGCTCGCGCTGATCGCCGCCGTCGTCGTCGGCTGCGCGGTCGTCGGCCTCGGCGCCGGGATGCTGCTCAGCGGCGGGGACGAGGACAAGGGCCCCGAGACCCCCGGGCAGAACGTGGCGGCGAGCTCCGCCGCGCCCTCCACCGGGGCGCCCGAGCCCACGGAGAAGCCGGCCGACCCGGCGGAGCCGCAGGCGCAGGAGCTCAGCAAACTGCTCGCGACCAGCAGCAGCAGCCGTCAGACGGTGATCGACTCGGTCGCGTCCATCAACCAGTGCAAGAACCTCGACAAGGCCGCGGCCGACCTGAAGGGCGCCGCCGAGCAGCGCCGCGGGCTGATCACCAAGCTCCAGTCGCTGTCGGTCGACAAGATCCCGGACAACGCGGCGCTGACGGCGGCGCTCACCAAGGCCTGGCAGGCCTCGGCCGCCGCCGACGACCACTACGCGGCCTGGGCCGGCCAGATGAAGGCCAAGAAGGCCTGCAAGGGCGGCCACGCCCGCTCGACCAGCCAGAAGGCCGCGGGCGACGCGAAGAGCGGCGAGGCCAGCGCCGCCAAGAAGACGGCGGCCGGGCTGTGGAACCCGACCGCCGCGAAGTACGGCCTGGAGAAGCGGAGCTGGACGCAGCTCTGATCCGCCGGACAGACGCTACGGGGCGCTGAGGACGGTCTCGCCGACGTCGACGAAGCCGGGCTTCTGCGCCACGAGCCGCCCCTGGCGGACCACCTGGAAGGTCACCTCGCGGTTGACGATCCGGGTGAAGCCGGGGGCGCCGAGCATGTCCTCGTACTTCCAGCGCAGGCTGGGGGTGAGGCCGCCGGTGTCGATCCGCTCGCCCCGGTCGAGGGCGTGGCTGATCTCCTCGGCCGTGATCGTGTCCTGCCGGAGGGACTCGATCACCTCCTTGAGGACCGTGTACGCGATCCAGGTGGTCTGGACGCCGGCGTCGGCCGGGTCGACCCGGTTGTCGGCGAAGGCGTACTCCTGGATGACCTTGCGCATCGGCGCCCAGCTCTTGTCGCCCGCCTCCGGGTACCAGCCGGTGACGAAGGCGCCCTCGAAGGGGCTGTGGGGGCCGCCGGTGCGGTCGATGACGGGCTGGTCGACGCTGCCGAGGACCGAGGAGATCCGGACGGCGCCCTTGTCCCGCTTCTCCTCCTGCTGCCCGGGGAGGCGGCGGAAGGAGTCGAAGAAGGTCTGGGTGCGCTCGCCGAGGACGGCGGTCACACAGCCCTTCTCGCCGCCCGCCCGGCTGCGGGCCCGGTCCGCCTGCCGGGTGTACTCGGCGGCGTCCTCCAGGGCCGGGATGTCGACGGCGCCCCGGTGACTCGCCTTGTGCAGGCCGGAGTCGAGGAGCTCGGGGAGCCTGTCCCCCGCGGTGGTGTCGGGGCGGACGAGGGAGACCCGGTCGCAGGAGCCGGCGAGCTGCATGCCGTGCCCGGCGACGAGGGAGGCCACCCCGCCGTTGACGGGGTAGGAGAGCGGGCTGGTGAACTCGTCCTCCGCGATGCCGTAGCCGCCGATGTACGGGATGCCCGCGGCTTCCAGCGGGGCCATGAAGGCGCGGCCGTTCTGGCTGTACGAGCCGACGACGGCCACCGCGTTCTCGCGCACGGCCCGACGGGCGCAGGCGGCGGCGCCCGCGGTGGTGTTCTGCTCGTTGCAGGTCAGGACGCGCAGCTCGTGCCCGTCGATGCCGCCCCGGGCGTTGACCCACCGGGCGTAGGTCTGCGCCATGGCGGGCATTCCGGGCATGTTGGTCGCTCGGGTCTGGTCGGGAGCCCAGGTCATCACCGTGACGGGCTCCCTGGAGCCCCCCGTGGCCCCAGGGAGCACGCCACACCCGGTGAGCAGCGACGCTCCGGTCGCCGCGGTCGTGACGTACGCGAGGAGTGAGGTCAGTCGCCTACCGGTCATGGGCATGCACATTTCCGCCTCATGGGTAACGCGGGAGTGAGCACGGTTCAACGGGGGGTGACGTGAAGGTGAATTGCGGGGGCGGGCGACCGGAGGGGGGAGGGGGCGAGTCCGCTTACCGGACAAGGGAACGTACGATCGAGCGGTGTCCAGTCCAGCCCCCACTCCGGTCCCCGGTTCGGTTAACTCTTCCCGTCGCGGCCGTCGCTCCTCCACCATGGGCGGCATGCCGCTCAACGACATGCCGTGGTGGCGCTGGCGCAGCAACGTGCGCTCGGCGCTGCACATGCTCTCCGACCCCGTGTTCCACGAGACCGTCTGGCTGGCCGGCCAGGAGGGGTACGGCGACGTCACCGACGCCGTCTACCGCCTCGTCGAGGACACCTGGCTCGACAACTGGTCCGCCGAGAAGTACGTCGGCGCGATCTTCCGGGACTCCGGCGAGGCCGCCCTCGTCGACGTCGCCGTCCTCCGGGTGCTGCGCATCATGCACCAGGTCGGACCGGACGCACCCGTCACCGCGTACGCCGCCCACCCCGGCTGGCCGGAAGCCGTACGGGCCGCCCGCGAGGCACACGTACGGCTGGCACAGGCCGACGGCGAGGACCCCGACACGCCCCCGCACTCCCTCGACGTGCTGCGTATCATGACCCGGTCCTGAACCGTTCCGCCTGGCGGACGCCCGCCTCCCGGCGGGGCGTCGTATGGCAGGCTGACGGGATGACCGACCAGTACGTCCTCACCCTCTCGTGCCCCGACAAGCAGGGCATCGTGCACGCCGTGTCGAGCTACCTCTTCATCACCGGGTGCAACATCGAGGACAGTCAGCAGTTCGGAGACCGTGACACGGGTCTCTTCTTCATGCGGGTCCACTTCTCCGCCGAGGCGCCGGTGACGGTCGAAAAACTCCGGGCGAGCTTCGCCGCCGTCGGCGACTCCTACGCCATGGACTGGCAGATCAACCGCGCCGACCAGCCCATGCGGGTCGTCCTCATGGTCTCCAAGTTCGGCCACTGCCTGAACGACCTCCTCTTCCGGTCGCGGATCGGGGCGCTGCCGGTGGAGATCGTCGCGGTCGTCTCCAACCACACGGACTTCGAGGAGCTGGTGGGCTCGTACGGGATCCCGTTCCGGCACATCCCGGTGACGAAGGAGAACAAGCCGGCGGCGGAGGCGGAACTCCTGGACCTCGTCCGCTCGGAGAACGTGGAGCTGGTCGTCCTCGCCCGCTACATGCAGGTCCTCTCCGACGACCTGTGCAAGCAGCTCTCCGGCCGGATCATCAACATCCACCACTCCTTCCTCCCCAGCTTCAAGGGCGCCAAGCCCTACCACCAGGCACACGCCCGCGGCGTGAAGCTCATCGGCGCCACCGCGCACTACGTGACGGCCGACCTCGACGAGGGCCCGATCATCGAGCAGGAGGTCGAGCGCGTCGGCCACGAGGTGACGCCGGACCAGCTGGTGGCGATCGGACGGGACGTGGAGTGCCAGGCGCTGGCGCGGGCGGTCAAGTGGCACGCGGAACGCCGGATCCTTCTGAACGGCCGCCGCACGGTCGTCTTCGGGTAACCTCCCGAACCCTCGCTCCAACGGGCGGGGCTACAGGCGGCTCAAGGACGCCGTTGCCGAGAGGACGTCTCTGATGGCCTCGCGGTCGCCGTCCTGCCCCGCCGCCGCCTCCTCCGGCGTGATGTGCCCCGCCACCAGCTGGCAGAACTCGACCCCGTCCATCGCCACCTGCGCCACCGCCCGCTCCGGCGAGCCGATCGCCGCGGGGGAGTCCAGGGAGATGTACCAGTGGCCGCCGCCCGCGCCCTCCACCTCCAGGTGGAGCGAGCGGCCCGGCGCGCCCGCCGCGACGAGCTCCTTGGCGGGGCCGGCCAGGCCGGTGCGGCGGCGGTTGGCGAGGGCTCCGGGGAGCAGCCGGGCCGCGAGGTCGATCATGCCGTGGAGGTGCGGCCCGCTGGGCGGCGCGTACGGGTAGGCGACCGCGGTCGCGATGTCGTCCGCGTGCAGCCAGCACTCGAAGGCCCGCTCCAGGAGCGAGTCCTGGAGGGGCAGGGCGAAGTCCTTGTAGGTGACGGTCAGGTCCGCCACTCCTCGCCCCGCGAAGGCGATGGTCCGGATCAGCGTGTGCGACTGGTCGCGCCACGGCCCCCGGATGGCCCGGTTCGGCGGCCGGTCGAGCGCCGTCCAGAACGCTTCCGTCCGTTCCGTCGGCGACAGCTCCGGCACGCCCGCGCCCAGCGGGTCGTCCAGGCCCAGTGCCGTCGTCACCAGGCCGTCCACGGCGAGGAGGTGGCCGATGACCCCCGCGACGGTGGCCTTGCGGCGCACGATGCGGTCCTCCTCGTACCACTTGAGCCGTACCGGCGCGTGCCATTCGGACTCGCCGATGTCCCTCAGGAGCGCGTCGAGCCGGGCGGTCTCCGCGTCGTACGGGGTGACCCAGTCGGGGACGGGGATGCGGGCGGGGCGGCGGCCCAGGCAGTTCTCCAGGACCCGGGAGCGGAGCAGCGGGTCGAGGTCCAGGTCGCGGTCCTCGTGGAGGAGCGTGACGGCGTCGCGGAGCCGGAGGGCCTCGTCGGCGCAGGGGGCGCACACGGTGAGGTGGTTCTCGACGGCCTTGGTCTCGCCGGCGGAGCACGCCGAAAGCGCCCAGGCCCCGAGGAGGGACTTGAGCACGTTGTGGCTGAGGTCCGGTACTTCCGGTTCCTCCGTTTCCCCCATGTCCGTTTCTTCCGCCTCCGCTCCTGGAGCCTCCGGCAGCCGCGTCGTCAGGTCCGCGTGGTCGTCGGCCGCACGGCGCGGTCCCGGTATCCAGGGGGCGCGTGCGACGTCGTCCGCGTCGTCGTCCGCCCCGGTCACAGCGGCCGTCCGTAGCCGGGCGGCGAGGACCCTTCGAGGGGGCGGGCGTGCGCGGAGGAGAGCAGCTGGAGTCCCAGCCGGAGGCGCCGGCGGGCCTCGTCCTCGGTGACGCCGAGGTCGGCGGCGGTCTGGCGGTAGTCGCGGCGCTGGAAGTACGCCAGTTCGAGCGCCTTCCGGAGCGGCGCCGGCATGGAGGTCACGATGTAGTCGGCGCGGGCGGCGACCGTGGCCCGGTGGACCTTCTGCTCCAGCTCCTCGGCGGAGCCGACCCCCGTCTCCGCGTATGCCAGGGCCTCGGCCTGCCGGAGCCGGTACACGGCCTGCCGCTGGGTCAGCTTGGCGACCCACGAGCGCATGTTGCCCTGCTTCGGGTCGTAGGAGTCGGGGTTCTCCCAGATGTAGCCGAAGACCTCGCGGGTGACCTGGTCGGCCGCCGCGTCGTCGTCGAGGACCCGGTGGGCGAGGCTGTGCACGAGGGCGGCGAACCGGTCGTAGAACTCGCCGAGGGCAGCGGCCTCTCCGCGCGCCAGCCGCTGCTGCATCCTGCGGTCCCAGCGCGGTGGTGTGTCCATCGCCATGCGGCCCTCCGTTCCGGTTCTCCTCCAAAGTAGTGGGCCGCTCCGACAACGCACTCCTGTTTGCCGCAAGTGCGCCCTTGACGCGGACGCGGATGGTAAGGAAAGCGTCATCCCTCACGCGGGGGGTTTCGACGTCTGCCCGTGGGGCAGGCGGCGTCCGTGACGACGATCGAGGTCGACGAGGACGAGCACGGCTCCTGGACGGTTTTCAGCGTCCGGGGGGAACTGGACCTGGTCACCTCCCCCCGGATACGCCGCCGCGTCCACGACGCCGTCGCGGGCGGCCGGCACGACCTGGTCATAGACCTGTCCGCCGTGCGGTTCTGCGATTCCAGCGGCGTCGGCGTGCTGATCGCGTCCCGCCGGCTGCTCCGCTCGTGCGGCGGCCGGCTCCGCCTGATCCTGCCGGAGCAGCGGGCGGACGGGGACGGCCATGTCGGCCGGGTGCTCTCCGCGCTGGGCGTGCACCGCCTCTTCGACGTGTACGAGGACGTGCCGGAAGCGACGTTCACCGAGCCGGGCCGAATCGCTCCCTGAGCTTGTACTTCAGCACTTTGCGCAGGGTCTCGTTGCGGGGGAGCGCGTCCACCACCTCCAGCTGTTCCGGCAGCTTGTGGACGGAGAGTCCGGCCTCCCGCAGGAAGGCCGTGACCTGCGGGAGGCCGAGCGGGGCGGCGCCGGGTGGCTGTTCGACGACGGCGCAGACGCGTTCGCCGCGCTCGGCGTCCGGGAGGCCTATGACGGCGGCGTCGCCCACGTCGGGGTGCCGGTGGAGGAGGTCCTCGATCTCCTTGGCCGAGATGTTCTCTCCCTTGCGGATGATGATGTCCTTGACCCGGCCCGTGAGCACCAGGTGGCCGGTGGGCGTGAGGTGCCCGACGTCGCCGGTGATGAGGAAGCCGTCCTCGTCGAAGGCGGCGGCCGTCTGCGCCGGGTCGAGATAGCCCCGGCAGACGGCCTCGCCGCGGAGCCGGACCTCGCCGTCGCCGGTGATCCGGATCTCCATGCCGGCGGGCGGACGGCCCTCGGTCGTGGCGAGGTTCTCGGCGGTGTCGTCGGGGGCGCCCATCGTGATCATGGGGACCTCGGTCATGCCGTACCCGTGGGTGAGCTGGCAGCCGAGCTCCTTCCGTACCGCGTGGTAGATCTCGGGCGGCTTGGGCGCGCCGCCGCCGGCGAGCAGGCGGAGGGTGGGGATGACGGGCTTCCCGGGCTGCTTGCGCTGCTCGGCGAGGAACATCGAGTAGAAGGCGGTGGAGCCGCCGGCGACGGTCACGCCGTGCCGGTTGTACGCGTCGAGGGCCTCCGGCAGCGCGAACTGTTCGAACATCACGGCCGGGAAGCCGTACAGCAGGAGCATCACCGTGTAGTCGGGCCCGGCGATGTGCGCGTACGGGAAGGCCATCGAGCCGACGTCCTCGGCCGTCAGGTGGAGGGCGTGGGCGAGGCAGGAGCCGCCGGCGAGCAGCGAGCGGTCGGTGTGCAGGACGCCCTTGGGGTCGGAGGTGGTGCCGGAGGTCCAGTAGATCCAGCGGACGTCGGTGCCGGAGGCGGGCGGCGGGGGCAGGACGGCCGGGTCGCCGTCCGGAAGCTCCCCGTACGCCTCGAAGATCCCGCGTGCGCCGAGCCTCCTCGCCATCTCCGCATGGTCGAATCCACGCCAGATTCCGGGGACCGCGAAGAACTCGGCCTTCGACTCGCGCAGCGCGAAGCCGACCTCCTTGTCCCGGTAGAAGGGGATCACCGGGGACTGCACGGCGCCGATGCGGGCGAGCGCGAAGGAGAGCACGGCGGTCTCGATGCGGGTGGGCAGCTGCCAGGCGACGACCGTGCCGGGGCGCACGCCCATCCCGTGCAGACCGGCGGCGCAGCGCTCGGCGCGCTCGCGGAGGCCGCCGAAGGTGAGGACGCGGTCGTCCTGGAGGAGGACGGGCCGGTCGGGGGTGAGGGCGGCGCGGCGCTCGACGAGCTCCCAGAGCGTGCGGGACCCGCCGAGCGAGTGTGCGGTCTCATTCATCCCGTACTCCTCATGGCTGACGTTCCGTCAGATGGTGCGGTGAGCGTAGAGGTCCGGCGCTTGTCGGTCCAGGGGTGCGGGGCTAGCCTGATGCCATCAGATCTGACGGGTCATCAGAAATGGGAGTCCTCATGAGCTCCGGCACGGAACTGCCCCGCATCATCAGCGTCGACGACCACGTGATCGAGCCCGCCCACCTCTTCGAGACCTGGCTCCCGAAGAAGTACCGCGACCGCGGGCCCCGTCCCCTCACCGCCGGCATCGGCGAGCTCGCCTACGTCGCCGGCAAGTACCAGATCACGATGGACCCCGAGGGCCCGCCCACCGACTGGTGGATCTACGAGGACCTCAAGTTCCCGTACAAGCGCAACATCGCCGCCGTCGGCTTCGACCGCGACGACATGACCCTGGAGGGGATCACCCGCGAGGAGATGCGGCGCGGCTGCTGGGACCCGAAGGCCCGCCTCGCCGACATGGACCTCAACCACGTCGAGGCCTCCCTCTGCTTCCCCACCTTCCCCCGCTTCTGCGGCCAGACCTTCGCAGAGGCCCAGGACAAGGAGGTCGCCCTCGCCTGCGTCCGCGCCTACAACGACTGGATGGTCGAGGAGTGGTGCGGGGACAGCGGCGGCCGGCTCATCCCGCTCTGCATCATCCCCTTGTGGGACATCGATCTGGCCGTGGCCGAGATCCGGCGCAACGCCGCCCGGGGCGTCAGGGCCGTCACCTTCTCCGAGATCCCCACCCACCTCGGTCTGCCGTCGATCCACTCCGGCTACTGGGACCCGTTCTTCGCCGTCTGCCAGGAGACCGGGACGGTGGTGAACATGCACATCGGATCCAGCAGCCAGATGCCGGCCGCCTCCCCCGACGCCCCGCCCGCCGTCCAGGCCAGCCTGAGCTTCAACAACGCGATGGCCTCGATGATGGACTTCCTCTTCAGCGGCGTCCTCGTCAAGTTCCCCCGGCTCAAGCTCGCCTACAGCGAGGGCCAGATGGGCTGGATCCCGTACGCCCTCGAACGCGCCGACGACGTCTGGGAGGAGCACCGCGCCTGGGGCGGCGTCCGCGACATCGTCCCCGAGCCGCCGTCCACGTACTACTACCGGCAGATCTTCTGCTGCTTCTTCCGCGACAAGCACGGCATCGCCTCGCTCGACGTCGTCGGCCGCGACAACGCCACCTTCGAGACCGACTACCCGCACGTCGACTCGACCTTCCCGCACACCAAGGAGGTCGCCCTCGACCACGTCCGGGGCCTCGACGACGAGACGGTCTACAAACTCATGCGCGGCAACGCCATCCGCATGCTGGATCTGGGAATCGTCTGATGGACCTCTCCTGCACCGAAGAGGAGGAGGCCTACCGCGCCCGCCTGCGGGAGTGGCTCGCCGCCACCCTGCCGGGACTCCCCGAACGCCCCGACCCGCTCGACTGGCCCGCCCGCCGCGCCTACGACTGCGGCTGGCAACGCCGCCTGTACGACGCCGGATACGCCGACACCCACTGGGACGCCTCCCCGACCCAGCGCCTCGTCTTCCTGGAGGAGACCGAACTCGCCGGGGCCCCCTACGTCGGCGCCAACTTCGTCGGCCTCCTCCACGCCGGGCCCACCATCGCCGCCGAGGGCACGGCCGCACAGCGCGAGCGGTGGCTGCCGCCGATCCTGCGCGGCGACGAGGTCTGGTGCCAGGGCTTCAGCGAACCCGACGCCGGATCCGACCTCGCCTCGCTCCGCACCAGGGCGGTACGGGACGGAGACGCGTACGTCGTCACCGGACAGAAGATCTGGACCTCGCACGCCGAGGTCGCCGACTGGTGCGAGCTGTTGGTACGGACGGACCCCGAGCTTCCCAAGCACCGGGGCATCACCTGGCTCGCCATGCCCATGGACGCCCCCGGCATCACCGTCCGGCCGCTGCGCACCCTCGCCGGGTCGACCGAGTTCGCCGAGGTCTTCCTCGACGGGGTACGGGTGCCCGTGGCCAACCGGGTGGGGGAGGAGAACGACGGCTGGCGGGTCACCATGGTCACGCTCTCCTTCGAACGCGGCACCGCCTTCGTCGGCGAGGTCGTCGCCTGCCGCCGCCTCCTCGGCGAACTCGCCCGCACGGCCCGGAAGAACGGCACCTGGGACGACCCCGTCCTGCGGCGCCGGCTCGGCAGGCTCTCCGCCGAGTTCCAGGCCCTGTGGCGGATCGTCCAGGCCAACGTCAGCGAGGCCCAGGCGACCGGCGGGGTCCCCGGCGCGGGCGGCTCCGTCTTCAAACTGCACTACTCGCACGCCCGCCAGGAGCTGTACGACGCGGCCGCCGCCGTGCTGGGCCCCGACGCGCTCGACCTCGGCCGCGACTGGAACCTCGACCGGCTGTCCTCGCTCTCGTACACGATCGCGGCCGGCACGTCCCAGATCCAGCGCGACATCGTCGCCGAGCGCATCCTCGGCCTCCCGAAGGGCCGGTGACCACCGTGGACTTCCGACTCACCGAGGACCAGCGGGCGCTGCGCAAGGGGGTACGGGAGCTGCTCGCGCGCCTCTTCGACCGGGGCGCGCTGCGGGCCGCCCTGGATTCCCCGTCGCTCGACCGGGAGCTGTGGCGGGAGCTCGGCGGCGCCGGGTTCTTCGCGCTGCGGCTCCCGGAGGAGGAGGGCGGGGTGGGGCTCGGGCTCCCCGAGGCGGTCCTCGTCTTCGAGGAGGCGGGGAGGGTGCTGCTGCCGGGGCCGTTGGTTTCCACGCACCTGGCGGCGGGGGTCGTGCCGGGCGCTTCGGAGGGGGCTGTCGTGGTGACCGATGCCTCGGAGGGGCTGGTTCCTTGGCTGGACGAGGCCGACGTGGTGCTCGGTGACGTGTCGGGCGCCGTTCCCGTGCGGTCGGTCGATCCGCTCACGCCCTTGCACCGGTTGCCCGGCACCGGGGGTTGTGCCCACCCGTTCCGCCCCGCGGAACGCCTGCCCACAACGGAACTGACGGCTGTCCTCCTCACCGCCGCCGAGCAGGTCGGCAGTGCGCAGGCCGCCCTCGACATGGCCGTTTCCCACGCCCGCACGCGGGAGCAGTTCGGGCAGGTCATCGGGGGGTTCCAGGCGGTGAAGCATCTGTGTGCCGGGATGCTCGTGCGGACGGAGCTCGCGCGGGCGGCCGTGTGGGCCGCGTCCGTCACCGGTGATCCCGTCGAGATCGCCGGGGCCAAGCTCCTCGCCGACGACGCGGCCGTCGGCAACGCGCGGGACTGTCTCCAGGTGCACGGCGGGATGGGCTTCACCTGGGAGGCGGACGTGCACCTGCACCTGAAGCGGGCCTGGGTGCGGGCCGAGCTGCGGATGCCCGCGGCGCGGGCGGAGGAGGAGGTGGCGGCGGGGCTGTAGCGCTGGGCGTCCGACGGGTCACGGAACGTCGATATCGGGTTGTGTCCTTCGGCGGGGCCGTCACGGCCCGGAGTCGGCCTCCGGCTCCGGTACGCTCCGTGGGATGCGAGTGCTCGTTGGCCCGGATCGTCCCGGTGTCGCCCCTGCGGCGGCTCCGCGCCCGGGAATGCCCGCCGCTCGCGCCCGACGTTCGACTACCCGCAGCGTGCGTCGCACAGTATGGACCATGCGTACTCCTTCGCGCTGGAATATGCCCGAAGCGCTTGTTGCGGTGACTGTACGTCAACCATGCTGTCCCACAAGGGAATCACGTTCCGTGAAGGTGTGTTGTCCGCCGGTTCGGATGGTGTGAGCGGTGCAGGTGCTTCAGGTTCAGTTGGTGGTCGGGCCGGACCCGGCAGAGGTGGGGCGAGCACGGAAGTGGGCCCGGTCGCGGCTCGCCGGGTCGGGCATAGGCGACGACGAGCCGCTCGCCGAGACGCTGGTGCTGCTCATCTCCGAACTCGTGACCAACGCCGTGGTGCACACCGGCTGTCCGGCCGTGCTGCGGATGCTGTTCGCCGCGGAGGGCGGGGTGCGGGTCGAGGTGGCCGACACGAGCGACCGGCCGCCGCGACCCCGGCACGCGGCGGGCGAGGACACCAACGGGCGCGGCCTGGAGTTGGTGGACGGTCTCGCGGACCGGTGGGGCTGGCAGCCGGAGGGCGCCGGCAAGAGCATCTGGTGCGAGGTGGACCGGGTTCCGTCCGTCTCCGCCGGGGTGCCCCTGGCGCCCGACAGGGTGCGCTGTTGACGATTCGTTCCGTTTTGCCCACTCTGGGGTGAGCGATTCGTGGCGAGGGGAGCCGAGGGCCGTGGCCCTCGGCGTGTGCGGGTCGCGGTCGGGCGGCGGCGGGTCCGTGCCGTGCTCGGGGCGCGTGCGAGCGCGCCGCCGCCCGCAGGCCCCTTTCGGGGTCTAGAGGATCGCGACCGGGGCCACCGGTGTGCCCGTGCCGCCGACGAAGGGCTCGGGCATCGCGGAGAGCAGGAAGGCGTACCGCCCTTCCTGTGCACAGGCTGTGGACAGGGCCTCCAGATTCCAGTTCTGCCCCTGGAGCATGCCCATCTCGACCAGGTCGAGGGCGTGTACGGGCAGCCAGAGGTCCTCGATCTCGGGCGGGAAGATCTCGAAGGTGAGCGTGTCGTTGGCGACGGCCGCGACGTCGTGGGCGTGGAACCACTCCGGCGTACGGATCGACAGGCCCGGTGACGGGAAGGCGTACCCGTGCCGGTCCCCGGCCAGGTACAGCCGGATCTGACCCGTCCGTACGAGCACGACGTCACCGGAGCGGACCGTGACCCCGCCGAACTCGGCCGCCTCGTCGAGGTCTTCCGGGGTGACCGCGTGGTCGCCCGGCAGCCGGTCGACGCCCTTCGCCGCCGCGACGTCGAGGAGCACCCCGCGCGAGACGAGGTGGCGGGCCGTGTGGATGCCGCTGAAAGCGGAGCGGCCGTGCGGGGTGATCGAGGCGGCGGGGCGGCCGTTGTAGATGCGGCCCGAGTGGGAGACGTGCGTCAGGGCGTCCCAGTGGGTGCCGGCCTGGAGGCCGAGGGTCACGGCGTCGTCGCTGGTGGCGACCGTGCCGGGGCCGAAGAGCTCCTGGTTGATCTGGACCATGACGTGGAGCGGGTTCACCCGGCCGGGGATCATGCCGGTCTGTACGCCGTCCTGCCTGAGGTCGACGGCGAGCGGGACGCGCCGGCCGGTGCGGACGGTGGCGACGGCCTCCCGTACGACCTCGTCGGTGACGAGGTTGAGCGTGCCGATCTCGTCGTCCTGGCCCCAACGGCCCCAGTTGTTGACGCGCTTGGCGATCTCGTGGAAGGCGGCGGGGAGGGACATCGGGGCCTCCGGGGTCTTGTTTTCCGGTATCTGACGGGCCGTAGAATCCTGACGACGAACGAATCTAACGGACCGTCAGAAAGCACGGGAAGGGGCCGGGCGTGGGGAACTTCTTGGCTGGCAAGGTCGTCGCCGTGACGGGAGCGGGGCGCGGCATCGGCCGCGCCGTCGCCCTCGCCTGCGCGGCGGAGGGCGCGAAGGTCGTCGTCAACGACTACGGGGTGTCGATCGAGGGCGGCGAGCCGACCTCGCAGATCGCGGCGGCGGTCGTGAAGGAGATCGCGGCGGCGGGCGGCACCGCGGTCGCCGTCGCGGACGACGTCTCCACGATGGCGGGCGGGGCGCGGATCGTCGAGACCGCCCTCACCGCGTACGGGCGCGTCGACGGCGTCGTGTGCGTCGCCGGCATCCTGCGCGAGCGGATGCTCTTCAACATGTCCGAGGAGGAGTGGGACCCGGTCGTCGCCACCCACCTGAAGGGCACCTTCACCGTCTTCCGGGCGGCCTCGGCGGTCATGCGCAAGCAGGGCACCGGGACCCTCATCGGCTTCACCAGCGGCAACCACCAGGGGTCCGTGGCGCAGGCCAACTACTCGGCGGCCAAGGGCGGGATCATCTCCCTCGTACGGAGCGCGGCCCTCGGCCTCCACAAGTACGGGGTCACCGCCAACGCGGTCGCGCCCGTGGCCCGCACCCGGATGTCCGCGAACGTCCCCATGGAGCTCAAGGAGATCGGCGAACCGGAGGACGTGGCCGCGCTCGTCGTCTACCTGCTGAGCGACCGGGCCCGGGAGGAGCGGATCACCGGCCAGGTGTACACCGTCGCCGGCCCCAAGATCGCGGTCTGGGCCCAGCCGAGGGAGTTGCGGGCGGCATACGCGGAGGCGGGCTCCTGGACCCCCGAGCGCATCGCGGACTTCCTGCCGGGGACGGTCGGGACGGACCCGATGCCGATGCTGGCGCGCCTGGAGGAGATGGCGAAGGCGGCGTCGGAGGGCGCGCGGCCCAACGCGGAGAAGGCCGACAAGGCCGGCGAGGGGGAGCGGTCATGAGAGGCGTCGTCTTCGACGGGAAGCAGGTCCAGGTCGTCGACGACCTGGAGGTGCGGGACCCCGGCCCCGGCGAGGTGCTCGTGGCGATCGCCGCCGCCGGGCTCTGCCACAGCGACCTGTCCGTCGTCGACGGGACCATCCCCTTCCCCGTGCCCGTCGTGCTCGGCCACGAGGGCGCCGGAGTCGTCGAGGCCGTCGGCCCGGGGGTCGTCCACGTCGCGCCCGGCGACCACGTCGCCCTGTCCACCCTTGCGAACTGCGGCGCCTGCGCCGACTGCGACCGGGGCCGGCCGACCATGTGCCGGAAGGCGATCGGGATGCCGGGGCGGCCGTTCTCGCGCGACGGGCAGCCGCTCCACCAGTTCGCCTCGAACTCGTCCTTCGCGGAGCGGACCGTCGTCAAGGCCGTGCAGGCCGTGAAGATCCCGCAGGACATCCCGCTGACCTCCGCCGCCCTCATGGGCTGCGGCGTCCTCACCGGCGTCGGAGCCGTACTGAACCGGGCGAAGGTCGACCGCGGCGACACCGTCGTCGTCATCGGCACCGGCGGCATCGGCCTCAACGTCCTCCAGGGCGCCCGGATCGCGGGGGCGCTGACGATCGTCGCCGTGGACACGAACCCGGAGAAGGAGGCGGTGGCCCGGCGGTTCGGGGCGACGCACTTCCTCGCCTCCACCGACGGCGTACGGGACGTCCTGCCCACCGGCGCCGACCACGTCTTCGAGTGCGTCGGCCACACCGGTCTCGTCAGGACCGCGATCGACCTCCTCGACCGGCACGGCCAGGCGGTGCTGCTCGGCATGACCGCGCCGAAGGCGGAGGCGAGCTTCCTGCCTGCGGCGATGTTCCTGGACAAGTCGATCCTGGGCTGCCGGTACGGCTCCTCCCGCCCCCAGAAGGACATCGCCCTCTACGCGGAGCTGTACCGCTCCGGCACCCTCCTCCTCGACGAACTGGTCACCCGCACCTATCCGGTGGAGGACTTCGCCCGGGCCGTCGAGGACGCGGAACGGGGGAAGGTGGCGCGGGGGGTGCTCACCTTCTGAGCGGTACGGAACGGGCGGCGGCGGCACGCCCCCGACGGGCCGGAGGTTCAGGCCGAGGGGGCGCCCGTGCGGAAGGTGCGCCGGTAGGACGTCGGGGTCACCCCGATCGCGCTCATCAGGTGCACCCGCAGCGACTGGGCCGTGCCGAAGCCGGCGTCCCGGGCGACCCGGTCGACCGGCAGGCCGGTGGACTCCAGGAGGTGCCGGGCGCGTTCGACGCGCTGCTGGGTGAGCCACTGGCCCGGGCTGATGCCGACCTCGTCGCGGAAGCGGCGGGTGAACGTCCGGACGCTCATCGCCTCCTTCTCCGCCAGGTCCCGCAGCTGGATCGGCTCGTGGAGGTGGGCGAGCGCCCAGGCCCGCGCGGTGGTCGTGGTGTGGGTGCCGGCCTCCGGCAGGGGCCGCTCGATGTACTGGGCCTGGCCGCCGTCCCGGTGGGGCGGCACGACGGTCCTGCGGGCGACGTCGTTGGCGACGGCCGTGCCGTGGTCGCGGCGCACGATGTGCAGGCACAGGTCGATCCCGGCCGCCACCCCCGCCGAGGTGAGGACGTCGCCGTCGTCGATGAAGAGGACGTCCGCGTCGACCCGCACGCTCGGGAAGAGGCGCTGGAAGTGCTCGGCGGACGCCCAGTGGGTGGTGGCCGGACGCCCGTCGAGGAAGCCGGCGGCGGCGAGCACGTACCCGCCGGTGCAGATGGAGACCAGCCGGGTGCCGGGCCGGATGCGGGCGAGCGCCGAGGCCAGCTCCTCGGGGAGCCTGCCCTCGTCGTAGACCGGTCCGAGCTCGTACGAGGCGGGCACGACGACCGTGTCGGCGGTCGCGAGGGCCTCCGGGCCGTGCTCGACGTGGATGGAGAAGTCGGCGTCCGTCTGCACCGGACCGGCCTTCGGCGCGCACGTCACGATCTCGTAGAGCGGCCGCCCCCCGGGGTCCTTCGCACGGCCGAAGATGCGGTGCGGGATGCCCAGCTCGAAGGGGAGGAGACCGGGCAGGGCGAGAACGGCGACGCGGTGCGGCGACGGCACGGGCAGCGCCCCCTTCGTACATCGATGGTGGTCCAGACCACCTGCTGATAGCTCTCCGTGTCCGTGACGGACAACACGTACAAGTCTGAGGCCACCGGGCGGATTCCCGCCCCGGTCGCCTTCCCCGCCGGACTCCTCGGCGGCGGCGGTCGGCACGGAGGAGGTGCTGCTCACGGGGGCGGGATCGCGGTGCTCGTGGTGGCGGCGCTCCTCGTGGTGCGCCCGATCAGGACGCTGTCGCGCGCATGAGGGTGCGTGTCCCGATCCTTTGGAAACCTGTCATTCGGGCCAATGGTGGGGGAGGCGCCGGCCCGCGATGCTCGGTGGCATGGCCCAGACAACCGAGACGACCGCCCGTACGCCGGCCGGTCAGCCGCTCCGTACCCCCCGCATCCACCGCGCCTGGTTCGTCGCGGCGGTCACCTTCGTCACGATCATCGGCGCCGCGGCCTTCGCCTCCCTGCCGGGCCTCCTGATCGAGCCGCTGCACGAGGAGCTCCACTGGTCGCGGGGCACGATCGGCTTCGCCGTCTCGGTGAACCTCGCGCTCTACGGCCTGACGGCGCCGTTCGCCGCCGCGCTGATGGACCGCTTCGGCATCCGCCGGGTCGTGGCCGTCGCCCTGACGATCATCTCCGTCGGCTCGCTGCTCACCGTCTGGATGACGGCGGCCTGGCAACTGGTCCTCTACTGGGGCGTCCTCGTCGGCCTCGGCAGCGGCTCCATGGCCCTGGCCTTCGCCGCGACGGTCACGAACCGCTGGTTCGTCGCACGGCGGGGACTGGTGACGGGCATTCTCACGGCGGCGGGCGCCTCGGGCCAACTGATCTTCCTGCCGCTGCTGAGCTGGCTGGTCGAACACCACGGCTGGCGTCCGGCCGCGGTGACGGTGGCCCTCGCGGCCCTCGCCGTCGTCCCCTTCGTGTGGCTGCTGCTCCGCGACCACCCGGCGGACGTCCGGCTCGCCCCGTACGGCGGGGAGTACGCCGACAAGCCCGTCCCCGTCCCGGGCGCGGCCCGCCGCGCGATCACCGTCCTCCTCAAGGCGGCCCGCACCGGCCCCTTCTGGCTCCTCGCCGGCTCCTTCGCGATCTGCGGCGCCTCGACGAACGGCCTCGTCAGGACCCACTTCGTGCCCTCCGCCCACGACCACGGCATGCCGGTGACGGCGGCGGCCGGACTGCTCGCCGTGATCGGCGTCTTCGACGTCCTCGGCACGGTCGCCTCGGGCTGGTTCACCGACCGCTTCTCGCCGCGCCGCCTGCTCGCCGTCTACTACGCCCTGCGCGGCGTCTCCCTGCTCTTCCTGCCGATGCTGTTCGCGCCCTCGGTGCACCCGCCGATGCTCTTCTTCATCGTCTTCTACGGCCTGGACTGGGTCGCCACCGTCCCGCCGACGATCGCCCTGTGCCGCGAGCACTACGGCGAGGACTCGGCGATCGTCTTCGGCTGGGTCCTCGCCTCCCACCAGGTCGGCGCGGCGGTCGTCGCCTTCGCGGCCGGCGTGGCCCGCGACGTCTTCGGCACGTACGACGTCGTCTGGTACGCCTCGGGCGCGCTGTGCGCGGCGGCGGCCCTGATGGCCCTGGTCATCAGCCGACCCCGGTCGGAGGCGGTGTCCCCGGCAGGAGCATGATGACGCTCAGGGGGTGATCGCCGATGAGCGATCGTACGGAGGGGCGGACCACCGCCCGGATGCTGAGGGTCTCGACGCTGGCGCTGTGCCTGGAGGCCGGGGTGGCCGTGGCGGCGCTCCTCACCCGGCCCGCGCGACGGGGGTACTTCGTCGCACTGCTGCTGTGGGGCACGCTCGCGGTGGTGAGCGCCTTCCTGCTCGGCGGGGTCGTCCTGTCCGTACAGGAGTGACGGGCCGCCGAGCCGTACGGGTCAGGAACTGAACCGCCCGAACCGCCCCCGGTGGAAGAGCAGCGGGTCCCCCTGGTCCGTCGCGTCCAGGCCCTCCACCCGCCCCACCACGATCAGATGGTCCCCGCCCGTGTGGACCGTGGTGATCGTGCAGTCGATCCAGGCGGGCGCGCCGGCCAGGCGCGGGGAGCCGGTGACCGGAGCCGCCTCCCACTCCACGCCCGCGAACTTGTCCGCACCGCTCACCGCGAACGACCGGCACAGTCCGCCCTGCCCGGCGCCGAGGACGTTGACGCAGAAGGTCCCGGCCGCCGCGATCCGGGGCCAGGTGGTCGAGGTCCGGGCGACCATGAAGGCCACGAGGGGCGGGTCGAGGGAGAGCGAGGCGAAGGACTGGCAGGCGAAGCCCGTCGGCCCGTCCGCGTCGAGGGCCGTCACGATCGTGACGCCGCTGGCGAAGTGCCCGAGGACGCGGCGGAATTCGGCCGGGTCGACGGGCGGGCGCTCGTCCTCCCGTACCGCGCGCAGGGCGGGCCGGGGCAGGGGTTCCACGGCCGTCGGCGAACCGGCCGCTCTCAGGTGTCGGACGACGGTGGCCGCCATCCCCGCGTGTCCCATCACACCGTCCATTGAAACTGACGGTTCGTCAGATGGGAACCCCTCGGGGACGACGGCCACGGTCTCCGGTCAGCCCGCGACGGCTCCCGTCGCCCGGGTCCACGCGACACCGGACGTGTGCCCGGTCCGGTAGGCCGTCACGCGGACGGTGATCTTCAACCCCCGCTGCGCCGACGTCAGCGTGAACGTCGTCCGCGTCGCCCCGCTGATCGCCCGCCCGTTCGCGTACCACTGGTACGCGTACGAGGTCGGCGCCGGCGTCCACGCACCCCGGTTCAGGGTGAGCGTCCGCCCGACGCGGACCGTGCCCGTGACGTACGGCGCGGCCGTCGCCTTCGGCGCGAGGCCCAGGGCGACGGTGTACCCGGCGGTCGTGTACGCCCCGCTCAGGTGCCCGGTCCGCAGCGCCGTCACGGTCACCGTGAGCTTCTTGCCGAGGACGGCCGGGACGGGCACGTACGAGGAACCGGTCGCGCCCGAGATCGCCACGCCGTTGGCCCGCCACTGGTAGGCGTACGAGGTCGGCGCCGGCGACCAGGCACCGACGACGGCCGTCACCCTGCTCCCGACCCGCGTGGCCCCGGAGATGTACGGCACCCTGGTCGGCTTGGGCGCGACGCCCTTCACCACCACGGCGGCACTCGTCGCGGTGACGACGGGATGCCCGGCCTTCCGCGCGGTCACGGCCACGGACAGCTGCTTGCCGAACAGCGTCGACGGCAGGGTGTACGTGGAGGCGGTGGCCCCGGCGATGGCGACGCCGTTCGCGCGCCACTGGTAGGCGTACGCCTCGGGCGCCGGCGTCCAGGTGCCCGTGCTCGCCGCGACCTTCCCGCCGACGACGGCGGTGCCGGTGACGGCGGGGGCGGTGGTGGTGCGGAGGGGGGCGACGACGGTGAACGTGCCCTTGGCGTACTCGTAGCCGTTGTGCGTGAACACGCTGAGGCTGCGGGTGCCGAGGCTCACGCCCGTCAGGTCGAGGGCCGCCGTCAGGCTGCGCCGGTCGGGAGCGACCGACACGGTCGTGGACCGGCGCCACTTGCCGTCCGTCCCGAGCACCGCCACCTGGTCGTTCTCGTGGAGCGCGGTACCGGTGAGCGTGACGGTGATCTTCCCGGCGCCACCCGTGGTGGGGCTCACGGCACCGATGCCCGGCTTCTCCATGCCGCAGATCGTGTCGGTGCACGCGAACGAGGCCTTCACGGCCGTGGACGCCTGCGCGGGCTGCTCCGGGACGGTGATGAGGAGCGTCGTCGGCGTGGATACCTGGGGGTACTCCCTCGTCACGGAGCAGGTGTACTTCTCACCCTCGTCCGTGTACGACCCGTGGCAGAGGTTCGGCGAGCCCGACTGCCGGTAGAGCCAGGGCCTCGGGGACTGCTCGAACGAGCCCGCCGGCGTGAACGTCAGGCCGAAGTCGTCGCCCGAGGCGGTGGGCAGCACCGCGCAGATCGCGGTGTGCTCCTCGCTCAGGGTGCCGACGAGCGGCCCGAAGCCGTAGCTGACGTTCGGGACCTTGACGCACTCGGGCGCGGGCCCGGCCGCCGTACCGATGCGCAGGGCGTCCAGGCGGTAGGCGGGCGTGGCCGTCGTGGCCTGGGGGGCCTCGAAGAGGACCTGGTAGCTGGTGGAGCCGTTCGGGGAGCAGCCCTTCGAGTAGTAGCCGCAGACGAACCCGCCGTTCGCGTCGTACGCCTCGAACCGTGCGTCGCCCTGCGCGTCGCGGATGTCGAGGTGCAGGGTGTCCCCGGCGTCCGCCGTCGTCACCTGGTGGCACAGGAGGGTGCCGGGCGGGGCCGTGACCCCGCTGATCGACGGCCCGCCGACGGCCTTGGCCGGGCTCGGGACGCAGCCGCGCGCGCTGGCGGTGACGTCGCGGCGGGACAGGGTGTGGGTGGCGCCCCAGGAGACGCCGGAGAGAAGGACCGTGTGCGCGAGCCCCGGCGTGAGGTCGCACGAGGCCCATCCGGCGGACTGCATGAAGCAGACCCGCTGCCCGGTCGAGTCGAAGACCGACATGGTCTTCGACCAGCCGGAGCCGTCGAACGCGAAGATCTCGCCGGTGGTGTGGTCGTCGGCGGGGACGGAGAGGCACTGGGCGAAGCCCCCCTCCCCGATCGTGACCCGTGCCCGGGGGCTGTCGGCCGTGAAGTCGCCCGCCGGCAGCACGGGACAGGCGCTCTCGGCGTCGGTGCGGTGGAAGGCGACGTGGTAGGTGCCCGTCATGGTCGGCGAGCCGATGAGGGTGCCGTACATGGTGACCAGGGCACGGTACGGAGCGGGGCCGGTCAGCTCGCACACCCCCGCTTCCACGGTGTCCGAGCCGCAGACGTCCTTGCCGGTCGCGTCGACGACCGTCACCTGGGGAGACGGCGCCGGGCGGCCGTACGACCGCAGCGCGGCCAGGTGAGCGCCCTCGGGCAGCGGCAGGGTGAGGCAGTCGATCTCGCCGACCGCGTCGAACGTGCCTTCCGTGGTCGCGCCGAGGGTGGCGGTGGTGCAGCCGGCGCCGGAGGAGCGGTCGAGGATCACGACCGGCTTCTCCGTGACGACGGTGTAGCGGGTGCCGGCCGTGAGGGAACAGGTCTCCGACCAGGCCTGGCAGACGGTGCTGCCGTCCGGCCGGTACACGGTGAGCCGCAGTGCCGAGGAGTCGTCGACGCCGAGGACGGTGTGCGGGGCCGTGGCGGTGGGAGCGAAGGTCGCGCACGCCGCTCCCGACGGCGTGGTGGGAACCGAACCGAAGTCGTGGACCGTCAGGGAGGCGCACCCCACGGGGTCGGAGAGCCGCCGGATCTTCTGCGTGTACGTGACGGGGAAGACGCCGGTGTCGTTCCCCACCGTGGTCAGAACCCGGTAGGGCCCGTGGCCGGGGAGTACGCAGCCGGTGCTGTCGTCCGAGTCGTACCGGGGGCAGATCCGTTCGCCGGTCTCGTCGGTGATCCAGGCACCCGCCCGGCCGCCTTCGGCCTTGGTCTCGACGGTGATCCGTTCGCCCGGCTGTCCGGTGAAGTTCTGGCAGAGGACGGCGAGCGGGCTGACCGCCCGGCCGGTCACGGGCTCCGCGTCGTAGCGGGTGCTCACCTCGGTGCCGCACGCTTCGGACGCTGCGAGGGACACGACCGCGAACGCGGCGGACACCTGGCTCGACCCGTTGTTGGTGACCCGCAGCGTGTGGGCGCCTGCCCGGGTCGGGCGGCACCGGTCGCGCGTGTAGGAGACGGGATCGAAGCAGTCCAGCCGGGTTTCGCCGTCGTAGAGCTCAAGGTCCACGTTGGAGCCCTGGAAACGGAGCTGGTGCGGGCCCGGCTTCTCCACGGTGACCGTGAAGCAGGCGGACTCGTTCGGCGCGAGGGTCGCGTGGCCGATCGCGTCACCCGGGTCGCCCAGTGGGGCGAGCGGCAGGGCGGGGCAGGAGACGCCGGCCGGAGCCGTCGGGTCCGGTGACGGCTCGACGGTCGGCGTGGGCTCCGGCGCCGGGTCCGTCGTGGCCGACGGCTCGGGCTCCGGCGCGGGTGCCGCGCTCGCGACCGGCACCGGCGGCGTCGCCGCCAGCGCCGTGCCCGTCGGGAGCAGAGGCCCGACGAGGGCCGTCAGCAGGGCGGGGATCAGGAAGAGCGATCTTCCGGATCTTCGGGATCTTGTGCGCGAGCGCGCGGAGTCGTGCATGGTTCCGTTCCCCCCGGAGCGGTGCGTGGCATGTGCACGGCACACCCTAGGGCCCCGGTACGACGGCCCCCGCTACCGCCCCTCGTACCGCGCCTCCCGCCGCTCCACGAAGCTCGCCACGCCCTCCTGGGCGTCCCTCGTCGTCATGTTGAGCTCCTGCGCCGTCGCCTCCGCCGCGAACGCGGTCGCACGGTCCACGTCCAGGGACGCGTTCACCAGCTGCTTGGTGAGGGCGAGGGCGCGGGTCGGGCCCCGGGCCAGGCGTTCGGCCCATTCGCGGGCCGTCTTCTCCAGGTCCTCCGCGGGGACCACCCGGTTCACCAGGCCCATGCCGAGTGCCTCCGCCGCCGGCACCGCGTCGCCGAAGAACATCAGCTCCTTCGCCCGCCGCGGCCCGATCAGCCGGGGCAGGAGGTACGCCCCACCCCCGTCGGGCACCAGCCCCCGCCGTACGAACACCTCGATGAACCGCGCCGAGTCCGCCGCGAGCACCAGGTCGCAGGCGAACGCGAGGTGCGCCCCGATCCCCGCCGCCGTGCCGTTCACCGCCGCGATCACCGGCTTCTCGCAGTCCATGACCGCGCCGATGAACCGCTGGGCGCCCTGCCGGATCATCCGCGCCACGTCCCCCGCGACCCGCTCGCCCGAGGCCGGCGGCGCGCCCCGCAGGTCCGCCCCCGCGCAGAAGCCGCGCCCGGTGGCCGTCACCACCACGCAGCGCACGTCCGGGGCGGCGGAGGCCTCGGCGAGCAGGGCGATGATCCGCTCCCGCTGGTCCCAGGTGACCGCGTTCATCACCTCGGGGCGGTTGAGCGTGATCCAGGAGACGCCGTTCTCGACGGTGTGCAGCAGATCCGGCACAGGGGCTCCTATCGGCAGACCGCCAGCGCGTCCAGGGCCACCGCCCCCTGCCCGCGCGGCAGCACCATCAGCGGGTTGACGTCCAGTTCGGCGAGGTCGCCGTCGAGTTCGAGGGCCATCCGCTGGACGCGGAGCACGACCTCGACGAGCGCGTCGACGTCGGCGGGCGGTGCGCCCCGTACGCCGTCGAGCAGGGCCCGGCCGCGCAGTTCGGCGAGCATCGAGCGGGCCTCGCGCTCCCCGAAGGGCGGGACGCGGACAGCGGTGTCGTTCAGGACCTCCACCAGGACCCCGCCGAGGCCCACCGTGACCGTCGGGCCGAAGAGCTCGTCGTGGGTCACGCCCACCACCATCTCGACCCCGCGCCCGACCATCTGGCAGACGAGGACGCCGTCGAGGTCGATCTCCTCGAAGCGGGCGATGTCGGTGAGCTCGCGGTACGTGTCCCTGACCTGGCTGGCCGAGGTCAGACCCACCTTCACCAGGCCCAGTTCCGTCTTGTGGGCGAGCTGGGCGCCCGAGGCCTTCATCACGACCGGGTAGCCGACGAGCCCGGCGGCCCGGACGGCCGCCGCCGCGCTGGTGACGAGCTGCTCGCGCGGCACCCGTATCCCGTACGCCCGGAGCAGCTGCTTCGCCGCGTGCTCGCTGAGCCGCCGGCCGGGCCGCATGAGGGCCTGGGCCTTGCGAAGGGACGGGGAGGGGGTGCGGGGGGCCTCGTCGAAGGGGGAGCGGTAGGCGGCGGTGAAGCGGTGGTGGTCGAGGTAGGCCTTCACGGCCCCGATGCAGTTGGCGAAGGTGCGGAAGGTGGCGACGCGCGAGGAGCCGAGGAGGGTCGTGCGGTACGCCTCCTCCGTGCCGACCGGCGAGCCCCAGACCACGCACACCAGCTTGTCGGTGGCCTCGGCCGCGTCGACGAGGTCCTGGGCGAGCTTGTCGCTCATAGGGGGGAAGGGGCCGGTGATGGGACAGATCAGCACCCCGACCGACGGGTCCGCGAGGATCGCGTCGATGATCTTCCGACCGCGCCAGTCGCCCACCGGGTGACCGCCGTTGTCGACGGGGTTGGCGACGTTCAGGTACTCCGGGATCCACTGGTGCAGTTCGTCCTGCTTGGCCTGGTGGAGCGTGGGGAGTTCGAGTCCCGCCGCCGTGGCCAGGTCGGCGAAATGGGCTCCCGTACCGCCGGAGATGGAGTAGACGACGACGCCGTCGGCGAGCGGTTTGCGTGCACGGGCGAGGAGGGCGGAGGTGTCCTGGAGCTGGTCGAGGCCGTCGACGCGGATCACTCCGTACTGCCGCATGGCCGCGTCGACGACCCGGTCGGCGCCGGTGAGCTTGCCGGTGTGGGAGGCGGCGGTGCGGGCGCCGGTCTCGGTGCGGCCGACCTTCACGGCGACGACGGGGACGCCCTGGCGCGCGGCCCGGTCGGCGGCGAGGAGGAAGGAGCGGCCGTCCTTGAGCCCCTCGACGTAGCAGGCGATGGCCCCGACCTCGGGGCGTCCGGCGAAGTACGAGAGGAAGTCGGCGGTCTCCAGGTCGGCCTCGTTGCCGGTGGGCGCCCAGTGGGAGAGGCGGACGCCGAGCTCCTGGAGGGTGAAGACGGGCCGCCCCTGGTGGCCGGACTGGGTGATGAGGGCGACGGCGGGGCCTTCGAGGTCCTCGCGGAAGCGTTCGAAGGCGTTGAGGTTGGTGTTGGGGCCGAGGAGGCGGAGCCCGGAGCGGCGCACGGCGGCGGCGAGACGTTCCTGCGCGGCGGCGCCGGCCTCCCCGGTCTCGGCGAAGCCGGAGGCGAAGGCGACCGCGAACCTCACCTTGGTCTCGGCGAGCTCCTCGATCACGGGCAGCGGGTCGGCGACGAGGAGGACGGCGAGGTCGACGGGTTCGGCGAGCGCGCCGACGGAGGGCACGCAGTCGATCCCGAACACGCTCGTACGGGTCGGGTGCACGGGCACGAGCCGGGCGCCGACCCGCTCGGCCCAGGCGAGCAGCTGCCGGGTGATGCCGGTGTTGGGCCGGCCCTCGGTGTCGGAGGCGCCGACGACCGCGACGGACTCGGGCCGGAAGAACCGGTCGAGGTCGGGGACGGTCGCGTGCAGCGGCCGGCCGCTGACGTCCAGGTCGCCGGGGGCGGCGGTGACGCCGTGCACGACGACCGGGGGCGCCTCGCCGCAGGCGACCACGCGGGCGCGGAGATCGGTGGTGAAGGTGCCGTGTGTCGATCCGAGCATCGTTCCGCTCCACCCTTCCGTCCCTGACAAGAGAGCTGACGTACTGTCAGGTTACAGAACTGACGGTCAGTCAGGAATGGGCGTACGCGGATCGGCTCCGTCAGCTCTTCGGGGACGCCCGGCGGTCCGCCCGCGCGATCCGCCGCGCGATCCTCTCCGCGTCCGTCGCCAGCTCCCGGAACATCCCGCTGATCGGGTTCGTGAACCCCGTGAAGTAGAGCCCGGGCGCCTCGCGCGGGCTGCGCGCCCCGTGCGCCACCGGCAGCCCGCGCCCGTCCAGCACGTCCAGGTGTCCGAGGAGCGGCTCCAGGGCGCGCCGGTAGCCGGTCGCCGCGATCACCGCGTCCGGGGCGATCCGGCTGCCGTCGGCGAGGACCGCCTCACCGTCCTCGAAGCCCTCCACGGCCGCGACGATCTCGACCTTCCCGGCGCGCACGGCGTCGACCAGGCCGACGTCCTGCACCGGGATCGCGCCCTCCCGCTGCCGGGTGGCGAGGCCCTTGTCCGGCCGGGGCAGTCCGTGCGCGGTGAGGTCGGGCGAGGCGAACCGGGCGAGCAGCGCGCCCATCCGGTCGACCAGGGCCACCGGTAGCCGCCGCACCAGGATGCCGGAGCGCTGGGCGGGCCAGCCGAGGGTCGTGCGGCGCACGATGTGCGGGACGGTCCGCACCGCGAGCCGCACCCGGGCCGCGCCACCGTCGGCGAGGTCGGCGGCTATCTCGGCGCCGGTGTTGCCGATGCCGACGACGAGGACGTCCTGCCCGGCGTACGGCTCCGGGTTGCGGTACGCGCACGCGTGCACGAGCCGGTCGCCGTACTCGTGGAGGCCGGGCCACTCGGGCAGGTGCGGGGTGTGGTTGTACCCGGTGGCCACCACGACCGCGCGTCCGGTGAGCAGCCGCCCGCCGGTGGCGTGCAGGACCCAGTCGGCGCCGGAGCGTTCGATCCGGTGGACCTCGACGCCGGTGACGATCTCCAGCTCGTGCTTCTCCGCGTACGTCTCCAGGTAGCGGACGACGTCGGCGCGGGCGACCCAGCGGCCGAAGGAGCGGGGCATCTTCAGGCCGGGGAGGGCGGAGAGCCGCCGGGTGGTGTGCAGTCGCAGCCGGTCGTAGTGCGCGCGCCAGGAGGCGCCGACGGCGTCGGACTTCTCCAGGACGACGGCCCGGACGCCCCGCGCGCGCAGGGCGGCGGCGACGGCGAGCCCGCCGGGTCCGCCGCCGATGACGTACACGGGGTGAACGGCCTGCGGAGAGGGTGTTCGGGGGGTGGTGACCATGAATGCTGAGCGTAATGACGTGTACACGCAGTGGGTCTCGGTCATGAGGGGATTTCGGTTGCGAATCGGTCACGCGCCCCGGCCGTGCCCGCCAGCCCCCGCGTCCGCCAGCCCCTTGCGCTCCCCGGTCGCCCTGCGCTGAACTGACGTACCGTCAGATTCAGCTCCCGGGGAGGGTCCGCATGCAGACCGTCTGGCTCACCGGCGCCGAATGGCTCGCCGTCCTCCGCATCGGCCTCGGCCTGTGGTGGCTGGAGAGCTGGCGCCACAAGGACAAGAAGGGCTGGTTCGAGCGCGGCACCGGCATCGCCTGGGCGGCGGACGTGGCCGGCAAGCACCGGTGGACGGCCGTGAGGAACGGCTTCGACACCGTCGTCGCCCCGCGCCCCAGGCTCATGGCGTACGTCGTCGTCTACGCCGAACTCGCTCTCGGCCTCGGTCTCGTCACCGGCCTCCTCACCCCGGTCGCCCTCGTCGGCGGCCTCCTCCTCAACCTCCTCTACCTCGTCCTGATGATCCACGACTGGGCCGAGCAGGGGCAGAACGCGATGATGGCGCTGATCTCCCTCGTCGCGCTCCTCGCCATGTCCTGGCAGACCTGGTCCCTCGACGCCGCGATCGGACTCTTCTCATGACCGCGACCCCCGACATCGACGCCTTCACCCGCCCCTACTGGGACGCCGCCGCCGAAGGGCACCTGCTGCTGCGCCACTGCGCCGCCTGCGACCGCGCCCACCACTACCCGCGCGAGTTCTGCCCGTACTGCTGGAGCGAGGACGTCCGCTGGGAGCGGGCGAGCGGCCGCGCCACCCTCTACACCTGGTCGGTCGTCCACCGGAACGACCTCCCGCCCTTCGGCGACCGCGTCCCGTACGTCGCGGCCGTCGTCGACCTCGCCGAAGGCCCCCGCATGATGACGGAGGTCGTGGGCGTGGCGGGGGAGGACCTCCGGATCGGGATGGAGCTGGAGGTCGCGTTCCGGCCGGAGGGCCCGGACGGGGACGTCACCGTCCCCGTCTTCGGCCGTCCCCGCTCAGAGGGCTGAGATGTTCCGCCAGAGGTAGGAGCGGTCCCCGGAGTTGCAGGTGTACGTCATCACGAACGGCGGGCCGGTCACCAGGCACGCGCCGTTGTTCACGTTCTTGATCGTCCGCCCGGAGGACGTCGAGGTGCCGATCTTCCAGGACTGGACGCTGGACCCGTTGCAGGAGGCCAGTGCCACGGTGGAGCCGGAGGGCTCCAGGCACTTCCCCGACTTCCTGCTGATGAGGCGGAAGGTGCCGTTCGCCCCGGGGGAGTAGGTCCAGGAGTACGAGAGGCTGCCGCCGTTGCTGGGCGGGGAGCCGCACTTGTAGGTGTTGACGAGGGTGGCCCAGCCCTCGTCGCTCTCGGCCAGGCACTGCCCGTTCGAGGCGTTCTCGATGGAGTACGTCCCCGAGGGCGCCGAGCCGCCGGAGGGCGGAGGTGCGGGCTGCCGGGTCGTCGGCTTCGGGGCCGGGGTGGTGGTCGCGGTCCCGCCGGAGGAGCCGCCACCACCGGAGGAGGTGGAGGAGCCGGAGCCGGAGGTGCCGGCCCCGCCACCGGTCGTGGTGGAACCACCGGTGGACGAACCGCCGGTGGACGAACCGCCGGAGGACGAGGAGCCGCCGGGCAGCGTGCCCGTGCCTCCCGCCCCGCCGCCCGTACCGGGCGGCGGCGGGACGGCCGTGGCGGGACCCGAGGGCTTGGCGCCCGGCTTCTTGGACGCCGACGGCTTGACGGACGGCTTGGCGGTCGTCGGACCGGCGGACCCGACCTGGGCCGGCTGCGAGGCCACCGCGGACGGCGATTCCGAGGGGGCCGCGCCCAGTCGGTCACCGATCTGGTACGGGCCGAGGGCGACGGTCAGGGTGGTTCCGGTCGCCACGACGACGGGCACGGCGAGCATGACGAACCGGTTGCGCCGCCGCTTGTCGGGGGCGGCCGTGCCCGTGAGGGCGATCGCGTCGGGCGCGGCGGTCGCGGGCTCCTTCGGGGCCTGCGGGGTCAGCGAGGCCGTCGCCACGTCCTGCGTCGGGTCGGTCCGCTCCAGCTCCGCGAGCTGCTCGACGGTGGGCGCCCCGGCGGCGAAGACCGCCCGCTCGGCGATCCGCTCGGCGACGGCCGCAGGCCAGACGGCGCCCGCCGCGCGCTCCTCGGTGAGCCCGACGAGCTCGTCGGCCGTCGGCCGGTCCGCCGGGTCCTTGGCGAGACACTTCCGTACGAGCTCCGCCAGCTCGGGGTCGCCCTCCGCGAGCCGCCCGAAGTCGGGCTCGCCGTGGACGACCCGGTAGAGGAGGTCGGGCCCGGAGCCGTCACCGAACGGAGGCCGCCCGTTCGCCGCGTACAGCAGGAGGCTGCCCAGGCCGAACACATCGGCGGCACCGGTCAGCTGCCGGTCGGCGACGGCCTGCTCGGGCGCCATGTAGGCGGGGGTGCCGATGACCATGCCGGTCTTGGTCAGCCGGCTCTGGTCGGCCGCACGGGCCACGCCGAAGTCGATGAGCGAGAGGCCGGTGCCGGTCAGCATCACGTTGGACGGCTTGAGGTCGCGGTGCACCATGTCCGCGCCGTGCACCACCCGCAGCCCGGCCGCCGCCTCCCGGAGGAGCCGCCACAGGGCGCCGCCGGACAGCGGGCCGCCGTTGAGCCGGACGGCCTCGTTGAGGGTGATGCCGGGGATGAACTCGGTCGCGAACCACGGCGGCTTCGCCGTGCGGTCGCTCGCGAGGAGCCTGGTGTTGGCCCCGGCGGGCAGCCGCGCCAGGTTGTCGAGCTCGTGCCCGAAGTGACTGAGGAAGTCGGCGTCCTCGGCGAGCACGGGAAGGACCCGCTTCACCGCCGCGAACTTCCCGGGCACGGCGCCGAGATAGACCCGCCCCATCCCGCCGGACCCGAGCACGCCGAGCAGTCTGAACGCCCCGATCTGCCGTGGGTCGCCCGTTTCGAGGGGCATCGCCCCACTGCCGTTCAGACTGTCGAGACTGGATTGGTCTTCCGCATCCCCCTGCATGGGCCACACAGTAGCCGAGCGGGTCGAGTACCTGAATGAAGCTCAAGTTCTTGTTTTCGAACTGTGGTTCACGCTCCCGGGGCGTGTGAGGGCGGCAGGTCCGCCCGTCGTGGGACGGACCCCGATCCGAGGGGAGGCGGGACGGGCAAGCAGCTTGTGTAGGCGGGGAGCGGCTCGCCCTCGATGACGTCGGATGCCGACCGGGTCACCCCGGTTCGCGTGAAGGTTCAGGCGACGATCGCGATGACCTTCGCGGCGTATCCCACCGCCTGGATGGTCGAGTTGACCAAGGCACCTATGTCGGCGTTGACCTTGCTGCTGCAGCGTGCGTTCCAGGCGCCGTTCGAGGCCCGGAAAGCGTCACGGATGGACTGGCGTGAAGCGCTTCTGTTCCAGTTGTAGTCCCGGGAGCCCGATTCGAAGGTCCCGTGCATCCGGCCGGACGTCTGGAACACGAAGGCCGTGCCGTTGCCGAAGCGCACGACGCAGACACCGGCGAAGTTGTAGCTCGGCGCGCCCGAGTCGTGCATGTGACCGGAGTAGCTGTAGGACCCGCTGGGGAAGACGCTCAGCGAGTACCACCCGCCGACCGGGACGCCTCCGCTGAAGGTCACGTTCCTGTTGATGATGACCTGCGTCGGCAGGATGGTGGGGCTGTCGGGTGCGAGGTTCGCGGCGCCGGACGGCGCCGCGGGCGCCGCCTCCGCCGCGGTCGGGCCGGCGATGGTTCCCGCAGCCATCAGGGCGGCTGCGAAGCCCGTCGCGACGCGACGCTTGAGAATGCTGACCATGACTCCGTCTCCTTCGAGCAACGGAGAAGGTGTTGGTTTTTCAACCGTTGAACAGTGGCGTTTCTCCACTGTGAGAACGACTGGCCGGTCTTTTCCCACCTGTCACCAGTCGTGTCGACCGGTGCTCACCCATATGGGGCACCAGTGACCACACTAGTCAGTTGGCCGATTCTTTGCGAGATGGAGAACGGGCCGTCGCCGGGCCGGTCGTTCAGCAGCGGACGAGGGCTCGGCGCCGCACCTCACGCCAGGGCCCAGGGAGCGGACAGCAGGTCCGCCACGCTGCGCCGGTCACGCCCCTCCGGCGGCTCTCCGACCGCCTTCCCCAGCGCGACCATCGAGACGATCGACCAGTCGGGGTTCGGGTCCAGCTCCTTGGTGAGGCCCTCCATGTCGAAGGCCCGGAACTGGTGCGAGGCCAGCCCCAGCGCCTCGGCCTGGAGGGTCATGTGGGCGATGGCCTGGCCGAGGTCGTAGTCCGCGAACTCGGAGTAGAGCAGCTCCGTGCCGCCCACATGGCGGCGCGTCAGCGTGACGACGAGCAGCCCCGCGTCCGTCGCCCACCGGGCCGAGCTGGGCGCGAGGTGCCGGACCACCCGCTCGTGGTCCGGCTCCCCGGGCCGGCTCGCGAAGAAGCCCCACGGCTGGGAGTTCCCGGCGGACGGAGCCCACCGCGCGGCTTCGAGCAGCAGGCGCAGGGACTTGTCGTCGACGGCGGCCGACGGGTCGAACCGGTACGGGCTGAACCGTCCCGCGAGGAGAGGGTGGATGCCGTCGGTCGGTCCGAGATCACGTTGCACGTCCCGGTCCAACCGGCCGCCGCACAGGCGTATTCCGGTCAGCTCGCGGCCGCCGGCGGCTCCCGCCGCTCCGGGTCGTGCAGCGCCCCCGACACGTACTCCATGGCGCGGGTGAAGACGGGGTCGGTCATCCGTCGGCCCATCTCCTCCTCGTCGACGTCCTCGATGTGGGTCTGGATCCACCACAGGTTGCCGAAGGGGTCGCGCACGCGCCCGACCTTGTCGCCGAAGAAGAGGTGCGTGACCTCCGTGACGGAGGTTCCGCCCGCCTCGACCGCACGCCGGTGGACGGCCTCCGCGTCCTCCACGTACAGCCGGATGAAGGCGGGCGTCGGTCCCCAGCCGGGCGGGCTGTCGAAGGCCATCAGCCGCCCGTTCCCGATCCTCAGCTCGGCGTGGCCGATGGTGCCGTCCTCCAGGACGAACCGCCCCAGCTCCTCGGCGCCGAAGGCCCGCTCCGCGTAGTCGATGAGCCCGGCGGTGTCGCTTCCGATGATCCAGGGGGTGACGGTGGTGTGGCCGTCCGGGACGGCCTTGACCGGTTCGTTGTCGCTCATGGGGGTGAAACTAGGCGGCCTGTAGGCCAGCGCCTGACCTACACGCCCTGGGCGAGGACGCCCAGAACGTGGGGCGCCGCCTCCGCCAGGGTCGGGAAGTGGCGGTGGGCGTCCGGGTGCGGCGCCGGGGTGTTGACCGTCCAGACGGTCATCCCGGCGTCCAGCCCCGACCGCACCCCGGACGGCGCGTCCTCGATCACCAGACACTCCGCCGGGTCCGCGCCCAGCTTCCCGGCGGCGGTGAGGTACGGGACGGGGGACGGCTTCCCTTCGGCGACGGAGGCCGCGTCGACGACGAGCCCCGGGAGCGGCAGCCCGGTCCGCTCGAACCGTCCCCGCACCCGGTGCTCGTAGTTCGACGTCACCAGGGCCCACCGGTCGGCGGGGAGACCGGTGAGCAGCTCCGCCGCCCCCTCGAAGGCCGCGTACGACCCCGTACGGACGTCCTCGTCCTCCAGCGCGTGCAGGAGGGCGAGGCACTCGTCCGGGTCCGCGTCCGGCACGACGGCCGCGAAGGTCTCCACGGGCCGCGTCCGCAGCGCCGTGGCGTACACCTCGGCGCCGTCGAGCCCGTACCGCGCGGCCCACGCGTGCCAGACGCGCCGCTGGTTCTCGACGGCGTCCATGAGAGTGCCGTCGACGTCGAAGAGAACGAACTTTATGGAGGTCACGCCCCGGATGCTACGTCCAGGAAAGCGGCCCAGGAGGCGGGGGAGACGGCGAGCTGGGGGCCGTGGGGGTCCTTGGAGTCGCGGATGTGGACGAGGGCGGGGTGGGCGGCGACCTCGACGCACTCGCCGCCTTCGCCGCCGCTGTAGCTGGACTTGCGCCAGTTGTAGGCGACCTCGACGCACTCGCCGCCTTCACCGTCGCTGTAGCTGCTCTTGAACCAGGCCAGATCTGCGGTGCTCATAGCTCTCCCAGCATTTTCTCGATCCGCTCCAGGGACTCGCGGCGCGTGAGTGCCTGCGCCCGGATGATCCCATAGCGCTCGGTGTACATGCGGACCTCCTCCGGGTCGGTGAACAACCGGGCGTGTCCGTAGATCTCGGTGTACGCGACCTCGCGCCGCCCCTTGGGAGTAAGCAGGGTGAACGAGCCACCCAGGCCCGGGTGTTCATCTGGGTCGTTCGGCATGATCTGGAAGTGCACGGTCCGCAGCCGAGCGACCTCGGCGATGCGCCGCAACTGCTCCCGGAAGGCGTCCCGGCCGCCCAGCGGGCGACGCAGCACCGCCTCCTCGACGACGAAGCTCATCGTCGGCCCCGGCCACTTCTCGAAGATGACCTGACGGGCCAGTCGGTCGGCCAACCGCTTCTCGATCGTCTCCTCGTCGTAGAGCGGGCGGCGGTACCGGAACACGGCCTCCGCGTAAGCGGGCGTCTGCAGAATGCCCGGCACCGCCTGCACGGCGTAGTAGTGCAGCGCCACAGCTTCCGCCTCCGCCTTCGCGAAGCTCCGGAACCAGTCCGGGTGCCGCACCCGCGCCCGGGAGACGGCCTCCCGTACATCGTCCGCCGCAGCCGCCAACACCCCGCCCGCCCCCAGCACCGGGTCGAGCTGGACCAGGAAGTCCGGCTGGGGGACTCGTACCCCCCTCTCGATCGAGGAGATCAGGTCCTCGCTGCAATGCACGATGGCGGCCAACTCCGCCTGGCTCAGGCCCGCGTTCTTCCGCAGGGCCTTGATCTGTTTCCCCAGCGCCCTGAACAAGTGCGCCGTACCGTCCACCTCGGAGGGCCGTTCCGGCCGCTCCTCCTCGTTCCCCGACATCCGTACCGCCCTCTTGGCGTACCCGTACAGTTACCCAGCGTCGTGGCGTCGCTGCTGGTCAGCGTACGGCCGGAGGGCCAGCCTCGGGGCATGACATACGAAACCGCCACCCCAACCGGTGAGTTCACGCTCCGGCTCTCGGCAACGCGCCGGGGCGCGCGCCTGGCGCGGTTACTCGCCGTGCAGCAGCTCCACGACTGGGGCGTCACCGGAGGCCCCGCCGACTCCGCCGCCCTCGTCGTGGCCGAGCTCGCCAACAACGCGGTCCGGCACGGGTGGGTGCCGGGGCGGGACTTCGAGGTGCGGATGGAGCGGGGCGACGACCACGTACGGGTCGAGCTGTCCGACGCGCGGGGGGAGCGGCGTCCGGTTCCCGCCCGGGAGCCGGACGAGGGCGGCTACGGGCTGCTGCTCGTCACCGCCCTCGCCACGGCGTGGGGCGTGAAGGACCGGTCGGTCGGCAAGACGGTCTGGGCGACCGTGCCGCTGACGGGCCGGTGACCGGTCAGAACAGCGTGGTGTACCAGCCGGGGGCGGGCAGGATCGTGGTGGCCCCGGCGCGTGGGGCGAAGGGGACCTTCCAGTCGCCGGTGCCCCGGTAGAGGGCGAGGGTGCTGTCGAGGTGGCCCGTGCGCCCGTTGGCCAGGAGGTCGGGGCGGCCGTCGCGGTCGGTGTCGCCGACGGCGACGATCTCGTTGTACGCGTTCCAGCCGCCGCCGATCCGGGTGCGGGCGGCGAAGGTGCCGTCGCCCTTGCCGAGGTAGAGCCAGAGGACGCCGGCCTTGTCGCGGGCGATCAGGTCGCCGGTGGGGTTGCCGCCGATGTTCCCGGTGGCGACGAGCTTGTTGTAGATGCCCCAGCCGTGGCCGGTCTTCCTGCGGGGGGCGAAGGGTGCGGAGGGGTTTCCGGTGCCCTTGTAGAACCAGAGGTCGCCGGCCTTGTCCGCGGCGACCAGGTCGGGACGGCCGTCGCCGTCGAGGTCGCCGTTGCCGGTGATGTCGTTGTACGTGTTCCAGCCGCCGCCCACCCGGACGGGCCGCGCCAAGGGGGAGGCGGCGTTGCCGGTGCCCGGGTGGATCCAGAGCGTGCCGGTCTTGTCCCGGGTGACGAGGTCGGAGTACCGGGCGCCGCTGACGTTTCCGGGGGTGAGGACCCGGTCGTAGGCGGCCCAGCCCGCCCCGGCGTTCGTCGCGGTCGGCGCGCCCGTGTGGGCGAATTCGAGCGCCTTGCGGCCGTCGAACATGTACAGGTTGTCGTTTCCGCGGACGAGGAGGTCGGGCGAGCCGCTGTCCGAGAAGTTGTGCGGGGCCTGGCCGCTGTCGACCTTGAGCGTGCCCGTCCTCTCGACGGACGGGCCGATGCCGTTGCGGGGCGCCGCCGTCATCCGCCAGGTGTAGTCGCCGTTGTAGGCGGTGGAGAAGTCGTCGAACAGGCCGGTCCACGTCGCGGTGGCCCGCCCGGTGGCGTCCGTGGCCTCGACGTACGTCTTCCGCTTCCCGGAGGCGGTGTGGATCAGCTCGATGCGGGCCGTCGTGGGCTGGGAGAACCGCCAGGTCGGTTTCACGTCGCCGGCCGTCGTACGGAAGTCGGCGGTGGCGGGAACCGACTGCTCCAGGACCTGGAGGACGATGGGCAGCCCCATGCTCGCCACGAGGGTGGCGGTCGGCGTGCCGTCGGGGCCGGGGGCGATCCGGTAGATGCCCTCGCCCTGGTCGATCGTGCCGCCCTGCACGAGGAGTTCGGTGTCCGACTGGCTGCGGATGGTGTCCAGGCTGTCGAGGACCTTGACCGTCTGCCCGGTCGTCAGCGAGCGGAGTGACAGCCCGTAGAGGGGGTTGGGGTGAGGGAGCGTGTTGGTCTCCCCGTACGCCAGCCAGTCGCCCATCAGCTCGGCCTGGATCCGGCTCCCGTAGCCGATGGGGATGCGCGTGGTCTCGGGCTCGTTCCTCCGGGCCACCTCCAGGGCCACCGCCCCGTTGGCGGCCGGGCTTTCGGCCCAGGCCAGGTGCGTGGCGGACAGGGTGACATCGGTGTCGTAGTCGGCCAGTGTCGCGTGACGCTCCTCCACCACCGTGGCGGTGGCGACGTCCACCACGGCCACCCGCCAGTCGGCCGCGTTGCCCACGGGCTCGTAGTACAGGAGGGACAGGGTGTCCGGCGAGTCCACCTGGCTGGTGAGCGAGCGGGTGACCGCGTCCGCGGGCAGCCCGGATATCGGCCGGTCGACGACCGTGCCGTCCGGCTTGCCGACCAGGTGGATGTCCCGGCCCTCGCCGCCGTCGGCCCGGGGGACGCTCACGACGAGGGTGCCGCCGACCAGGTCCATGAGGGTGGCGCCCGTGCCGAGGAAGCCGATGTCGATGGTCACGGGGGAGGAGGCCCCGGACATGTCGTACACGGTGTGGACGGTCCCGGACGAGGCCACGACGGTGTCCGACCGGACGGTCCCCCTGGAGCCCTCGGGCAGAGCGGTCGTGACACCGTCCGCGTACCGGGTCCAGGAGAACCGGCCGTCACGGTCACGGGTGAGGAGCCCCGACGGGCCGTTGCCGACCAGCCGGGAGCCCTGCGGCAGGGCGGGCACGGCGGCGGCCTGCTGCTCCGCCGCGGCGGCCGCCGTGACGGCGCCGGTGCTCGACGGGGCCGCGACGGCAGGGACGGCCGGCCCCGCCGCGGTGACGGCGAGAACGGCCGTCACGGCCGCGCGGAGCCGGACGCGGGCGGTACGCGTGGGCGTCAAGGGTGGTCCTCCCCAGGGGCTGGATGACGCTGGTGGAGGACGACGACGGCGGCCCCGAGGCGCTGGTCGCGGCCTG
>NZ_JBEXSZ010000005.1:0-116474 GCF_040613865.1 Streptomyces sp. NPDC006197
CACCCGGCCGTCGGCACGGTCACCTTCACCGGCTCCACGGCCGCGGGCCGCGAGGTCGCGCGCCGCTGCGCCGACGGCCTCAAGCCGGTCTCCCTCGAACTCGGCGGCAAGAGCCCCGTCGTCGTCTTCCGCGACGCCGACCTCGACGCCGCCGCGCGTGCCGTCGTCACGGCTTTCACCGGCAACACCGGCCAGATGTGCGTGGCCGGAACCAGGCTGATCGTCGACCGGGCCGTACGCGCCGAGTTCGTCGCCCGCGTCGCCGCCCTCGCCGCGGAGCTGCGCGTCGGCCGTCCCGAGGACCCGGCCACCGACCTCGGTCCGTTGATCAGCCGTGCCGCCGTCGACCGCACGGCCACGGTCGTGGCGGAGGCCGCGGCGCGCGGCGCGCGGGTCGTCCTGCCGCCCGGTGCCATCTCCGTACGCCACGACCTCGACGGCGGGTTCTACGTCCACCCGGTCGTCCTGGACGAGGTGCCGGCCGACTCCCGGGCCTGGCGCGAGGAGATCTTCGCGCCCGTCCTGTCCGCCGTCGCCTTCGACACCGAGGCCGAGGCCCTGGCGCTCGCCCACGACTCCGCGTACGGCCTGTCGGCCTCCGTCTGGACCTCCGACTCCGGGCGGGTCGAGCGGTTCGCGCGGGCCCTGCGCGCCGGCATGGTGTGGATCAACACCTGGGGCGACACCGAGGAGACGGTCAGCGTCGGCGGCTTCGGCCAGTCCGGATACGGACGCGAACTGGGCCTCCACGCGGTGGAGGGCTATACCAGGCCGCGCGCCGTCTGGGTCGCCCACCGGCCGGGGCGGTAGCCGTGGTGACCGGCGCTCCCGTGCCCGTACCGGATCCCCGGCTGGACTTCCGCAGCGACACCCGGACCGTCCCGGACGAGCGGATGCGTGCGGCGAGTGCCCTGGCCGAGGTCGGTGACGACGTGTACGGCGACGACCCGACGGTCGCCGAGCTCGAAGCCCGTACCGCCGAACTCCTCGGCACCGAGGCCGCATTGTTCGTGCCCACCGGCACCATGGCCAACCTCCTGGCGCCCCTCGCGGCCTTCCCCGACCTGGCGGGGATCCGGGTGATCGTCGGGGCCGACAGCCACATGGGGTTCCTGGAGGCCGACGGGCTGCGGCGGTTCGGCGGCCTCACCCCCGTCACGGTCGAACAGGACGCGGACGGGCTCCCCGACCCCGACCGCCTGGAGGCGCTGCTCGCCGCGGGAGCCGGCCGTCCCACCGTGGTCTGCCTGGAGAACACGAGCATGATGCGCTCCGGCAACGCCCTGGACGAGGCTGCGACCCGGTCCGTCGCCGACCTCGCTCACCGGTACGGCGCCCACTTCCACCTCGACGGGGCCCGGCTCGCCCACGCGGCCGTCGCCTTCGGCGTCCCGCCCGCGGCGCTCGCCGCACCCGCCCACAGCGTTGCCTTCTCGGTGTCCAAGGCCCTCGGCGCACCCGTCGGCGCACTTCTCGGCGGCGGTCGCGCGTACGTCGCGCGCGCCCGCGAGCTGCGCACCGGGCTCGGCGGCTCCCTGCACCAGGCAGGGGTGGTCGCGGCGCCCGCGCTCGTCGCCCTCGGGCGGCTGCCGGAGCTGGCCGCCGACCACGCGACGGCGGCCGCGCTCGCCGCCGGACTCCGGGCCGTACCCGGTGTCGAGGTGCTGAGTCCGGCGCACCCGACGAACATGGTGATGGCACGGATCCCGGGTCTCGGCCCGGACGCCTGCGTGGCGGGCCTCGCCGCACACGGTGTGCGCGTCATGCCCCTCCCGAACGGACATGTGCGTTTCGTGACGCACCGCGCACACGACATGACCGGTGTGCGCGAGGCCGTGGGGGCATCGGCGGCCGTGGCGGCCGCCGTGCCCTCGTACCGGCGAGACCCCCAGGACCGAAAGACCCCCAGGAGCGAAGAACTCCCCGGCCGGGGAGACTTCCCGACAGTGATGGAGGAAGCATGACGGACGTGGCGGCACCCCGGACGCTGGAGGGGCGGCTCAAGGACACCCGTACGCGCCTGGAGAACGACGTCGACCTGTGGATGTCGACGGCGGGCGCGGACGGCGGCGGGGTCCACCTCATTCCGCTCTCGTTCCTGTGGGACGGCTCCGCGATCCTCGTGTCGACCCCGCGCGCCTCGGTCACCGGGCGCAACATGCTCGCCGACGGCCGGGTACGGATCGGCATCGGCCCGACCCGCGACGTGGTCATCGTCGACGGCGTGGCGGAGCCGGTCGACACGGAGGAGCTCGGGCAGGAGACGGGCGACGCCTTCGCGGCGAAGACCGGCTTCGACCCGCGCGAACTGAAGGAGCCGTACCAGTACTTCCGCATCCGCCCGCGGCGCGTGCAGGCCTGGCGCGAGGCGAACGAGCTGGCCGGCCGCGGCCTGATGCGCGACGGTGCCTGGCTCGGCTGAGACACGCCCCGGCCGCGGCGTCCCCCGCGCCCCCCGACGACTCCGTCCCCGCGGGCCGTGTCACCCTCCTGACCGGCCGCGCGGAGGCGGAGTCCAGCCGTTCTTGACCGGAGCTGCAGAGCGCCTTGCCAGGCTGCGTGGGCAAGGCATCCGTCATTTCTGGAAGGGCGAACATGGCAGCAATCGAGGTTCCGGTCCTGATCGTCGGCGGCGGCGGATGCGGTCTGTCCGCCTCCGTCTTCCTCTCCGACCAGGGCGTCGATCACCTGCTGGTGGAGCGCCATTCGGACACGTCGAGGATTCCGAAGGCCCACTACCTCAACCAGCGCACGATGGAGATCTTCCGTCAGCACGGGATGGCGGACGACGTCCTCGCCGAGGCCGCGCCGCTGGAGCTGTTCGGCAAGGTGCGCTGGATGACCACGCTCGCGGGCGACGGTCCGATGGACCGGCGCCTCATCCACGAGATGGACGCCTTCGGCGGCGGTGAGCTGACGGAGACGTACGCGGCGGTCGGCCCGGTCCTGCCGGCCAAGCTGCCGCAGATGTGGCTGGAGCCGATCCTCAAGCGCCACGCGGAGGAGCGCAATCCGGGCCGCGTCCTCTTCGGCCACGAGGTCACCACCTTCTCCGACGAGGGCGACCACGTCCTCGCCGAGCTGCGGAACGTCGAGACCGGCGAGACCACCACGGTCAAGGCCAAGTACCTCATCGGCGCCGACGGCGGGAAGTTCGTCGGCCCGAAGGTCGGCATCCGCATGGAGGGCCCGCCCGGACTGGTCAACACCACGACCGCGTACTTCTCCGCCGACCTGTCCGAGTGGTGGGAGGAGGGCACGCTCATCACCCACTTCCTCAGCCCGGAGGACCCGGACCTCTCCAGCAACCTCATCGAGATGGGACCGAGCTGGGGCAAGAAGTGCGAGCAGTGGGGCCTCCACTTCGCCCCGGGCCCGCCCGGACGCTGGGACGCCGAGACCGTCATCCCGCGCATCCGGGAGCTGCTCCGCATCCCGGACCTGGAGATCACCGTCCACAAGGTCACCGACTGGATCGTGGACGCGATCCTCGCCGACCGCTACCGCGTGGGCCGGGTCCTCATCGCCGGCGACGCCGCCCACAAGCAGCCGCCGGCCGTCGGCCTCGGCCTCAACACCGGTATCCAGGACGCGCACAACCTCGCCTGGAAGCTGGCGGCCATCCTCAGCGGCCAGGCGCCGGAGAGCTTCATCGACACGTACGAGGCCGAGCGCCGGCCGATCGGCCGCCAGAACGTCGACTGGGCCGTCTCCGCCGCCCAGCACCACCAGGCCGTCATCGATGCCATCGGCGCCGGCCACAACATCCCGGCGGGCCGCCGCGGCCAGCGTCTGGCGGCGTACTTCGACCCGTCCTGGCTCGGCGACACCACCAGGGCGCGTGCCCTGGAGATCTTCCACACCCACCGCGGCGGCTGCCAGTCGCTCGACATGGAGGTCGGCTTCGGTTACGAGGCGGGCGCGATCGTCCCCGACGGCAGCGAGCCGCCGGTCCGCGTCCCGATGCGCAACGAGCACACGCCCACCTCCCGCCCCGGCCACCGGCTGCCGCACGCCTGGCTCGCCAAGGACGGCGAGCGCCTCTCCACCCTCGACCTCACCGGCACCGGCGGCTTCACGCTGATCACGGGCGCCGAGGGCGACGCGTGGGCCGAGGCGGCGGCTCGGGCGGCCGAGAAGTTCTCGGTGCCCGTCACCACGGTTCGGGTCGGCGCGGGCGGCGCGTACGAGGACGTGGACGGTGGCTGGGCGGCCGTGCGCGGGATCGGCGAGGCCGGCGCGCTCCTGATCCGCCCCGACCAGCACGTGGCCTGGCGCGGCACGGACGGCGTCGAGGACGCGGAGCAGGTCCTGGCGGAGGTGTTCGCGGCCGTCCTGGACCGCTGATGCCCAGCCCGTACGCATGACGAAAGTGTCCGTACCCCGAGGGGTACGGACACTTTCGTCATGCGTACGGGTCTCCGGGCATGAAGAAGCCCGGAACGAGAGCTCGTTCCGGGCGGACTTCCTCAGACGGCTGCCGCGACCGGCCGGGCCGCGTCGCCCTTCTTCGCCAGCCAGGACAGCACCTCGTCGGCGGCCTTGCGCGCGGTGGCCATGCAGACACCCACGCCCACGCCGTCGTACAGCGCACCGCACACCGCGAGACCCGGCTGGGTCGCCACGGAATCCCGGATGCGCTTCACCCGGTCCAGGTGGCCCACGGTGTACTGCGGCAGGGCGTCCTGCCAGCGGCTCACCCGGGACTCGACCGGGACGCCGGTCACGCCGGTTGCCTCGGCGAGCTCCGCCGCCGCCACCGCGACGAGCGAGGCGTCGTCCCGACCCAGCACCCGGTCCTCGCCGAAGCGGCCCAGGAAGCAGCGGACGATCTCCACCTCGCCGGCCAGGTGCGGCCACTTCACCGTGGTGAAGGTGACCTCCTTGACCAGCTTCCCCTCCACCGCCGGCACCCGGTACGCCGAGTAGCCGCGGCCGGAGAGCCCGCCGCCGGGGAAGGCCGATTTCGGGTACGCAAGGGTGACCACGGCCACGCTCGCGTACCGCACCTCGTCCAGGGCGGCGACGGCTGCGCCGACCAGCGGGACGCCGGCGAGCAGGCTGCTCGCCGGTCCCGCCGGGGTGGCGATGACGACCGCGTCGGCCTCGATCAGCTCCGGCGCCCCGGCCGCGCCGACCGTGATCCGCCAGCCGTCGGCGGAGCGCGCCAGCTCGCGGACCGGGGCGTCGGTACGGAAGACGGTGCCGGGGGCCGCGGCGAGCGTCTCCCGCACGACGGCCTCGGGCAGCGAGCCGAAGCCGCCCTCGAGGGTCGCCACGCTCACCGGCGGCGGCTTCTCACCCGGGGCGAGGACCGGCACCAGGGCGCCCGCCGCGTCCGCGAGGGAGGCCTGGCGCCGGGAGGCCTTCGCCAGCGGCGTCAGCGTCGCCTCGAAGGACAGCTCCTCGGCGCGGCCGGAGAACACGCCCGCGAGGAAGGGCTCGACGAGGCGGTCCACGACCTCCTTGCCGAAGCGGCCCCCGACGTAGTCGGCGACCGACATGTCCCCGTCCCGGTCGAAGGAGGGCAGGAACAGGTCCTGCCGGGCGCGCTCGACCCCCTCCTCGGACAGGACGCCGGACCGGGCCAGGTCGTCCATGTCACAGGGCACGCCCATGAACTGACGGTTCGGCTGGTGCCGGATCTCGCCCCTGGACCAGATCGCGGAGGCGGTCACCCCGGCCGACATGATCCGCTCGCCGAGCCCGGCGTCCTTGATCAGGCCGGTGGTCTTGCGGCGGTTGGCGTACAGCGACTCCGCGCCCTCGTCGACGAGGACGCCCGCCACCTCGGAGACCTTCAGCTTGCCGCCGAGCCGGTCCGACCCCTCCAGGACCGTGACCCGCACCGGCTCGTTCCGCAGATGGAACGCCGCCGAGAGGCCCGCGATGCCTCCTCCGACGACGACCACGTGCGGCGTGCCGGTCGCCTGATCCCGTTCGCTGCCAGCCATTCCACCAGCTCCTTCATGGTTACGGTGTCGTAGCCGCCCCGGCGCCGCGATCGGCGCCGGGGCGGATGTGTCGGCAGTCTCGACGGGGCTCCCCGAACCCCGGTCGAGACCGGCTGGACCCCCGCCCTACTGCCGCTGGGCGGTGCCGAACCAGCGGGCGATGGTGTCGGTGAGCTCGTCGACGGTGCCGGGGGAGGTCCAGGCGACGTGGCCGTCGGGGCGGACGAGGACGGCGTCGAGGCCGGGCTCGTACGCCTGGTTCCAGGTGCCGGTGACGAGGTCGAGGCGGTCTTCGAGTCCCTCGGTGAGGCGGGCGAGGGCCGGGTCGGTGGTGATGAGGAGGCCGTGTCCGGTGTGCAGGAGGTCGGCGACACGGGTCACGGTGCCGTCGGTGAGGGTGAGTTCGCGTGCGGGCGGCATCCGCAGGCCGAGCAGCGGGTGCTCGCCCTTGCCGAGCTCGTAGCGGACACCGAGGTTGCTCAGCATCCCCGCCAGGTGCTCGGCGGCGCCCTCGTGGCGCACCAGCTCGCCCATGATCTCGCGGACCGGGTCCATGTCCTCGCCGGTGAGCCGCAGTTCGATCGCGGCTCGTGCGTTGCGTGCCAACTGCGCGCCGACCGGCTGCCGTTCGGCGTTGTACGTGTCGAGCAGCCCCTCCGGAGCCCAGCCCTTGACCGTCGCGGCCAGCTTCCAGCCGAGGTTGACGGCGTCCTGCACGCCCACGCTCAGCCCCTGCGCCATGGCCGGCGGCTGGACGTGCGCGGAGTCGCCCGCCAGGAGCACCCGGCCGCGCCGGTAGGTGGCGGCGGACCGCGAGGTGTCGGTGAAGCAGCTGAGCCAGCGGCACTCCCCGTGGTGCAGGGACTCGCCGGTGAGCCGCTGCCAGGCGTCCGCCAGATCGGTGTACGTGAGGGAGGCGCGGTCGCGCGGCGCCGTGCCGGCCTCGTGGACGACGACGCGGGTGACGCCGTTCTCCAGGTCCATCGCCATGATCATGCTGCCGCCCGGCAGGTTCTCGCCGATGCGCCGCTTGCGGGTCTCGATGCCCGTGACGTCGGCGGTGAGGAAGCCGCGCCGGCCCTCGGTGCCGGGGAAGTCGATCCCGGCCAGCTTGCGGACCGAGCTGCGCCCGCCGTCGCAGCCGACGAGATACGCGGCGGTCTCCTCGACCGGGCCGTCCGGGCCGGTCGCGGAGACGCGCACGGCCCCGTCGGTCTCCTCGACGGCGGTCACCTCGTGGCCGCGCCGGATCTCCACACCGAGCCCGGTCACCCACTCCCCCAGCATCCGCTCGGTGCGGAACTGCGGCACGCCCCGGTGCCCGTAGTGGTCCTCGGCCAGCGGGTCGAGGTCGATCGGCACCCCGCCGAAGTGCGCGTCGGCGGGCTCGGTCGGGCCGAGGCCGCCGAGCAGTCCGCGCTGGTCGAAGCATTCGGCGGTGCGCTTGGTGAAGCTGGCGCCGCGCGACTCGCGCGCGGGGGCCGCCAGACGTTCGTAGACGACCACGTCCGCGCCGCCGAGCGTGAGTTCGCCCGCCAGCATCAGGCCGACCGGGCCCGCTCCGACAACTATGACGTCCCTGGACATGCGTGTCTCCTTGTCGGTTCCTGGGTTCCGCAGGGGGGCGGTCACCGCTGGGCGGTGCCGAACCAGCGGGCGATGGTGTCGGTGAGCTCGTCGACGGTGCCGGGGGAGGTCCAGGCGACGTGGCCGTCGGGGCGGACGAGGACGGCGTCGAGGCCGGGCTCGTACGCCTGGTTCCAGGTGCCGGTGACGAGGTCGAGGCGGTCTTCGAGTCCCTCGGTGAGGCGGGCGAGGGCCGGGTCGGTGGTGATGAGGAGGCCGTGTCCGGTGTGCAGGAGGTCGGCGACACGGGTCACGGTGCCGTCGGTGAGGGTGAGTTCGCGTGCGGGCGGCATCCGCAGGCCGAGCAGCGGGTGCTCGCCCTTGCCGAGCTCGTAGCGGACACCGAGACCGCTGACGATCCCCGCGACCTGCTCCGCCGCGTCTTTGTGGGTGAGCAGCTCGCCCATGACCTCGCGGACCGGGTCCATGGCCTCCTCGCCGAGGTAGATCTTCCCGGCGGCGCGGGCGTTGCGGATCAACTCCCGGCCCACCGGGCGGCGTTCGGCGTCGTACGTGTCCAGGAGCCCCTCGGGCGCCCAGCCTCTGACCGTGGCGGCCAGCTTCCAGCCGAGGTTCGCCGCGTCCTGGATGCCGGCGCTCAGGCCCCAGGCCGCCAGCGGCGGGATCTCGTGAGCGGCGTCGCCCGCCAGGAGGATGCGGCCGCGCCGGAACTCCTCGGCCAGGGCGGCGGAGTTGCCGGTGGCCCACAGCCACTGCGGCTCGGCGTCGTGGATGGACTCGCCGGTCAGCCGCTGCCAGGCGTCCGCGACCTCCGTGAAGGTCAGCGTCTCCGTGTCCGGGTTCGCGGGCAGCGCGAGGTCGTGGACGACGACCCGGAAGCGGCCCTCGCCGACCGGGGTGCACACGACCATGGAGCCGCCGGGGAGGCGCTCGCCGATCGGCCGTGGACGCAGGGCGACCCCGGTGATCTCGGCGGTGTACATGCCGCGGGTGGCCGCCCAGCCGGGGGCCGCGATGCCGGCGAGCCGCCGGACGGTGCTGCCCGCGCCGTCACAGCCGACGACGTACGCGGCGGACTCCTCGCCCGGACCCTCGGGGCTGTCGTACGAGACGACGACGGCGTCCTCGGTCTCCCGGAGCCCGGTCACCTCGCGCCCGCGCAGGACCGGCACGCCGAGTTCGGCCAACCAGCCGGCGAGCGCCTCCTCGGTGCGTGCCTGGGAGAGGCCGAGGACTCCGCTGTGGTCCTCGTCGAGCATGCCGAGGTCGAAACGGACCCCGCCGAAGTGGCCCATCGGGCCCCAGCGGAAGGCGCCGAGCCGGTCGAGCACCCCTCGCTGTCCGAGCGATTCGGCGGCGCGGCGGTTGAACCCGAGGGCGCGGGACTCTCCGGAAGGGGCGGGCTCTCTGTCGTAGACGGCCACGTCCACTCCGCCGAGGCGCAGTTCTCCGGCCAGCATGAGGCCGACCGGGCCGGCTCCGACGACGATGACGTCAGTGTTTTTCATGTGAGAGGAAGCTACCCAGCGGCCTGTTCGGTCGCAATGAAGGAATACGCGCGCGCGAGGGAATGGCGTTCGACTGTGGAATGCACCTGCTTGAACGCCGATATGGAACGGGTTGAACGCTGGACCCGATGGCAATGTCGGAGGTGCTCCCGGGATTTGCCGCTTACTACCTTCACTGCATGAGCAATTCGGTCCCCGAGAAAAGGGAGAGAGGCAGAGACGTGCCGGTCGAGAAGATTGCCCTCATCACGGGCGCCAACAAGGGCATCGGCTTCGCCGTCGCGCGGCAGCTCGGTGAGCGGGGGACCGTCGTGCTCGTCGGGGCCCGCGACGAGGTCCTCGGCAAGCAGGCCGCGGACGCCCTCGCCGCCGACGGCATCACCGCGGAGGCGGTGGTCATCGACGTGACCGACCCGGCCTCCGTGGCCGAGGCCGCCGCCACGATCGAGCGGCGCCACGGGCGCCTGGACGTCCTGGTGAACAACGCCGGCATCGCCGGCCGCTTCACCGGCACGGCCCCCGAGGCGACCGCCGCCGACCTCCGCGAGGTCTACGAGACCAACGTCTTCGGCGTGGTCACCGTCACCGGGGCGATGCTGCCGCTGCTGCGCCGCTCCCCGGCCGGCCGGATCGTCAACCTGTCGAGCCACGTCGGCTCGCTGACGCTCAACGCGAACCCGGACTCCCCGCTGGCCGGCCTCGACATGATCGCCTACCAGTCCTCGAAGACCGCGCTCAACGCCGTCACCGTCGCCTACGCCAAGGCGCTGCGCGACACCCCGATCAAGGTCAACGCCGCCCTCCCCGGAGTGGTGGCCACCGACATCAACCACCACCGCGGCCACCGGACGCCCACCGAGGGCGCCGGGATCGCGGTCCGGCTCGCCCTCCTGGACGAGACCGGCCCGTCGGGCGCCTGCCTGGCGGACGAAGGCCCCGTTCCGTGGTAGCGCGGAACGCCCATCCACACAGAAAGAGGCATGGCCTTGCAGCAGATCACGATCGGTGACCTCCAGACCATCATGCTCCAGTGCGCCGGCGAGGCCGAGGACGCGCTCTCGCTCGTGGAGGCGCCGGACCGCACCTTCGAGGACCTGGACTACGACTCGCTCGCGCTCCTGGAGACGTACAGCCAGCTGGAGCGGGACTTCGGCATCGAGCTGTGCGAGGACGAGCTCGGCGACATCAACACCGCGCGGCAGCTGGTCGACTTCGTCAACTCGCTGCTCCAGCTGAAGGTGCTGTCGGCGGCCTGATCCCGCACCACCCGTACGACCCTTACGGCGAGCACGACCCGATGTCACGCCGGGCGAGCAACCGGCGGACCACAGACATGGAGACAGGCAGTGGCGGTTGAAGAGACGATCATGGTGCTGGGTGGTACCGGCCGGCAGGGCGGGGCGGTGGCCCGCGAACTGCTCCGCCGCGGCCACGCGGTGCGGGCGCTCGTCCGCGACCCGGCCAAGGAAGAGGCCAAGGCCCTCGAGGAGGCGGGTGCCGTGCTCGTCCGCGGCGACCTCGACGACGAGGCTTCGCTGGTGGCGGCGATGGACGGCGTTCACGGTGTGTTCAGCGTCCAGACCTTCCGCGGCCCCGGCGGCTGCGAGGCGGAGGAGCGCCAGGGCAGGGCGGTGGCCGACGCGGCCGTACGGGCCGGGGTGAAGCACTTCGTCTACAGCTCGGTCGGCGGCGCGGACCGGGACACGCGGGTCCCGCACTTCGAGAGCAAGCTGCGGATCGAGGAGTACCTGAAGTCGCTGGACCTGCCGCTGACGGTGCTGCGTCCGGTCATGTTCCACGACATCCTGCTGGACATCGCCCCGCGCCGGGTCCAGGACGGACTGGTCCTCGCCATGTGGCTGGACCCGGAGACCTCCGTGCAGCTCATCGCGACGAGCGACATCGGTGTCTTCGCCGCGGACGCCTTCGAGGACCCGGAGGGCTGGCTCGGCAGGACGGTGGAGATCGCCGGCGACGACCTGACCGGCCCGCAGATGGCCGCGGCCTTCGAGGCGGTCTCCGGAGTCCCGACCCGCTTCCAGCAGCTGCCCATCGAACCGCTGCGCGCGGCCCGCGAGGACCTCGCCAACATGTTCGACTGGTTCGAGCGGGACGGCTATCGGGCCGACCTGCCGACGCTGCGCGGCAAGCGGCCCGACCTGGTCTCCCTGGAGAGCTGGCTGGCCGAGAACTGGACGCCTCCGACGGTCGGGGCACACCACTGACCGGGCCCTCAGGTGAAGAGCGGACCGCGGGTGCGGGTCCGCTTGAGCTCGAAGAAACCGTCGGTCCCGGCCACGGCGAGGACGCCGTCCCAAAGCCGTACCGCGTCCTCGCCCCGCGGGGTGGGAGTCACCACGGGACCGAAGAACGCCACGTCGCCGATCGCGAGGACAGGGGTGCCCACATCGGTGCCGACCCGTCCGATGCCCTCGTCGTGCGAGGCGCGCACCGCGCCGTCGAACGCCTCGGACCCGGCCGCCTCGGCCAGGCCGGGATCGAGGCCCGCGGCGGCCAGCGCCGCCGCGTAGGTGCCCCGCTCCTTGGGCGCCTTGGCCAGGTGGAAGCGGGTGCCGAGCTCGGTGTAGAGCCGGCCGAGGATCCCGGAGCCGTACCGCTCCTCGGCGGCGGCGCAGACCCGTACGGGTTCCATGCGCAGCGCCAGGTCGCGGTGCCAGCGCTCGTCCAGGTCGGTCCGGCCCTCGTTGAGGACCGTCAGGCTCATGATGCGCCAGCGCACATCGAGGGGCCGGTGCGCCGCGACCTCCAGGACCCAGCGGGAGGTCAGCCAGGCCCAGGGACAGGTCGGGTCGAACCAGAAGTCCACCGGGGTCGGGGTGGTGTGCGGCACGTCGGCCTCCTCGATGTCTCTGCCGTCTCGGCGGGTGTGATCAGAAGTTGCCGAGTCCGCCGCAGACGTTGAGCGCCTGCGAGGTGATGGAGGCGGCGGTGTCCGAGGCCAGGTAGCCGACGAGACCCGCGACCTCCTCCGGCGTGGAGTAGCGGCCGAGCGGGATCTTGGCCTGGAACTTCTCCAGGATGGTGTCCTCGGAGGTGTCGTACGCGGCGGCGTAGCCCTGGCGGACGCGCTGGGCCATCGGCGTCTCGACGTACCCCGGGCAGACGGCGTTGACCGTGATGCCGGTGGGGGCGAGCTCGTTGCCGAGGGCCTTGGTGAAGCCGACGACACCGTGCTTGGAGGCCGAGTACGGGGCGCCGAGGACGACGCCCTGCTTGCCGGCGGTGGAGGCGATGTTGATGACCCGGCCGCTCTGCTTCTCGCGCATGCCGCCGATGGTGAGGACGGCGCGGGTCACCAGGAAGACGCTGGTGAGGTTGGTGTTGATCACGTCGTACCAGAGCTCGTCGGTGATCTCCGCGGTCACACCGCCGCCGCTGCGGCCCGCGTTGTTGACCAGGATGTCGATGCTGCCGTAGCGCGCGACAGCCGCCTCGACGAGACCGGTGACGTCCTCCGGCTTGCTGACGTCGGCGGCCGCGCCGTCGACCTCGTAGCCCTCCGCGCGCAGCTTGCCGACCGTCTCGGTGACCTTCTCGGCGTTCCGCGAGCAGATGAAGACGCTGTGGCCCTGGCGCGCGAAGTTCTCGGCGACGGCCAGGCCGATGCCGCTGGTGCCGCCGGTGACCAGCGCTACCTGCTGTCCCTTGTCCGCCATTCCGTCTGCTCCTTCTCGGGGTGTATGTGATGCCGGGACAACCTGACAAGGAAGGCCGGATTCCCGGTCGAGACGGGGTGGAGGTAGCGGTGTTCAACCGCCTGGATTCTCCGGTTGAACGTTCAAGTCAACACATTCAAAAAACCATGGTTGCGGGCCCGAGAAGTGCCGACCTATCGTCCAGGAATCCACGAAAAAGGCGCTTCGAAAGGAAAGTCATGTCCGCAACGCCCGAGGTTCGCGACCAGTCCGATTCCTACGCGCTGCTCAATCTCATCCAGGGTGCGGTCATCACCCAGGCCCTTTCCGTCGCGGCCAAGCTCGGCGTCGCGGACGTCCTCGCCGACGGCCCGCTCGCGGTCGAGGAGATCGCCAAGCGCGTCGGCGCCGATGCCAAGTCGACCCGCCGCGTGCTGCGCGCCCTCGCCGGCCACGGCGTCTTCGCGGTCCGCGAGGACGGCTCCTTCGAGAACACCGCGCTCTCCGACAAGCTCCGCGAGGACGCCCCGGACACCATGCGCGGCTTCGCCGTGCTCATGAGCCACCCCTTCCTGCACGAGGAGTGGGGTCACCTCTTCACGGCCGTCGAGACCGGCGAGCCGAACCTGCCCAAGCTGCGCGGCATGGGCGCCCTGGACTTCTTCCACGCCAACCCCGAGTACGCGCAGGTCTTCTTCCACGCGTTCGGCGGCCTCTCCGAGTCCGAGACGGCCCCGCTCGTGGAGGCGTACGACTTCTCGCAGTTCAACACCGTCGTCGACGTCGTCGCCGGCCGCGGCAACCTGCTCGCGGGCATCCTCCAGAAGGCGCCGAACGTCAAGGGCGTCCTGTACGACTCCGAGGTCGCGACCGTCGACTCCCAGGCGTACTTCGAGGCCGCCGGCGTCGCGGACCGCTTCACCATCGAGCACGGCGGCTACCTCGACAAGCTGCCCTCGGGCGGCGACGCGTACCTCTTCAAGCACATCATTCACGACTTCTCCGAGGAAGACGCGATCACGGCGCTGAAGAACGCCCGTGAGGCGATGGGCCCCGAGGGCAAGCTGCTCGTCATGGAGTACCTCCTCCCGGAGGGCAACGAACACCACCTCGGCCAGGCCATCGACCTCTGGCTGATGCTGATGCTGGGCGCCCAGGAGCGCACGCTCAACGAGTACCGCGAACTGTTCGCGAAGGCCGGCTTCACCCTCACCCGCGCCGTCCCCACCTCCGCGCCGATCTCCATCATCGAGGCCGTCCCGACCGTCTGAGGCCGATCCGCCCAGGCGTGACGCCGATTCCCCCTCCCATCGCAGAGGCCGAGGCTCAGGACAGGAAGTCATGAATACCGATGTCATAGTTATCGGAGCAGGGCCCGCGGGGCTGACGCTCGCGGCCGAGCTCCGCCTCGGCGGCGCCGATGTCGTCGTCTTCGAGCAGCGGGCCGAGCGGAGCTGGGAGTCGCGAGGCATCGGCTTCACCGCCCGCGCCACCGAGATGTTCGAGCAGCGCGGCATCCTCGGACGCCTGGAGAACATCGAGATCACCCGCCAGGGCCACTTCGGTGGCATCCCGATCGACTACGGGATCCTGGAGGGCTCGCACTTCGGCGTCCGCGGCGCACCCCAGTACAAGATCGAGGAGATGCTGGAGGGCCGGGCCGTCGAGCTCGGTGCGGTCCTGCGCCGCGGCTACGAGTTCACCGGTCTGGCCGAGAACGCCGACGGCGTGACCGTGACCGTGAACGGCCCGGAGGGGGCCGAGGAGCACACCGCCCGCTACCTGGTGGGCTGCGACGGCGGCAGGAGTACCGTCCGGCGTCTGGCGGGCTTCGAGTTCGCCGGCTCCGACGCCACCCGCGAGATGTACCTCGCGGACGTCAAGGGCGCCGACATCAAGCCCCGCATGATCGGCGAACTCTTCCCCGACGGCATGGTCATGGCCGCGCCGCTGGAGGAGGGCTACACCCGGATCATCGTCTGCGAGAACGGCACCCCGCCGGACCGCAACGAGGTCACCTTCGCGCAGGTCGCGGACGCCTGGCAGCGGCTGACCGGCGACTCCATCCACCACGGCGAGGCGCGCTGGGTGAGCAGCTTCACCGACGCCACCCGCCAGGCCACCGAGTACCGGCGCGGCCGGGTGCTGCTCGCCGGCGACGCCGCGCACATCCACCTGCCGGCCGGCGGCCAGGGCCTCAGCGTCGGCGTGCAGGACGCCTACAACCTCGGCTGGAAGCTGGCGGCGACGGTCGCGGGCCGCGCCCCGGAGGGGCTCCTCGACACGTACCACTCCGAGCGGCACCCGGTCGGCGCCCGCCTCCTGCGGGGCACGCTCGCCCAGGGCATGCTCAACCTCACCGGCAGCTCGGTGCAGCCGCTGCGGACCGTCATGGCCGAGCTCCTCGCGATCCCGGCGGCGGCCCGGCACATGTCCGGCATGGTCAGCGGCTTCGACATCGTGTACGAGGTCGGCGACGGCGCCGAGGGTGCCGACCACCCGCTGCTCGGCGGCCGGATGGCCGACCGTGAGCTGGAGCTCGCCGACGGCGGCACCGACCGGATCGCCCGGCTGCTGCACCCGGCCCGCGGCGTCCTGATCACGGCGGACGCGACCGGCGCCACGGCCGCGACGGCCGCCGGCTGGTCCGACCGGGTCGACGTGGTCCACGTCCGGACCTTCCCTGCCGGACCGGAGGAGGGCGGGGCCGCGACCGAGTCGGTGCTCGTCCGTCCGGACGGCTACATCGCCTGGACCGCGCCGGCCGGAGGCGGCCTGGAGGCCGCGCTGCAGCGCTGGTTCGGCGAGGCCACGGCTGCCTGAGGCAGGCCACGGGCCGCCCCGCTACTTCTGAGGAGACACACACGTGACCGAACACGAGATCCACCGCACCGAGCACACGATCGACGTCGACGCCCCCGCCGAACTGGTGTACGCGCTGGTCGCCGACGTCACCCGCTGGCCCGAGACCTTCCCGCCCACCGTCCACGCCGAGGTCGTCGAGCGCACGGGCGACTCCGAGCTGATCCGGCTCTGGGCGACCGCCAACGGCACCGCCAAGACCTGGACCTCCCGGCGCGAACACGACGCCGAGAAGCTCAGCGTGACGTTCCGTCAGGAACGTTCGCAGCACCCCGTCGGCGGCATGGGCGGCGCCTGGGTGGTCGAGCCCCTCACCGAGGCCACCTCCCGGGTCCGCCTCCTGCACGACTTCCACGCCGCCACCGACGACCCCGCCGACCTGGAGTGGATCCAGCAGGCCGTCGACCGCAACAGCGGCTCCGAGCTTCAGGCCCTCAAGGCGAGCGCCGAGGCCACCGGCCCCGACCAGCTCATCACCTTCGAGGACACCGTCCACGTCGACGGCCAGGGCAAGGACGTCTACGACTTCCTCAACGAGGCCCAGCTCTGGCAGGAGCGCCTGCCGCACGTCGGCCGCGTCCAGCTGGACGAGGACGAGCCCGGCCTCCAGATCCTGGAGATGGACACCCGCGCCAAGGACGGCAGCACCCACACGACCCGCTCCGTCCGCGTCTGCACCCCGGCCACGACGATCGTCTACAAGCAGATCGTCCTGCCCGCCCTCATGACCCTGCACACCGGCCGCTGGCTCATCGAGGAGCGCGACGGCGGCGGCGTCGCCGTCACCTCCCGCCACACCGTGCGGATCAGAACCGAGAACGTCACCAAGGTCCTCGGCGCCGACGCCACGGTCGAGACCGCCGCCGCGTTCGTCCAGAGCGCGCTCAGCACCAACAGCCTCGCCACACTCGGCCTCGCCAAGGCCCACGCCGAGGCCCTCGCAGCCGGGGGCGCGGAGTCGTGACCCCGACCCGGGCGGACGTGCCGGTCGTCATCGTCGGCGCGGGCCCCGTCGGGCTCCTGCTCGCCTGCGAGCTGGGACGAGCCCGGGTCCCGGTGGTCCAGGTGGAGAAGCTGGCCCGGCCGATGACCGAGTCGCGCGCCAGCCAGCTCTCCACGCGGACCGCCGAACTGCTCCACGAGCGAGGCTTCGAAGCCCTCCTCGCCGAGGCCGCGCACGAACCCCGTACGCACTTCGGCGGCCTCGGCTTCGCGCTGACCCCGGTGGACAGCCCGTACGCCGGGAACTGGAAGGTCCCCCAGTACCGCACCGAGGCCGCCCTCGGCGCCCGCGCCGCGGAACTGGGTGTCGAGACGCTCCGCTCCCACGAACTGACCGGACTCACCGAGCAGTCGGACCACGTCCTCTGCCGGATCCAGGGCCCCGAAGGGCCGCTGGAGCTCCGCGCGGCGTACGTGGTCGGCTGCGACGGAGCCCACAGCGCCGTCCGCCGGCTCGCCGGCATCCCGGTGACCGCCACCCCGGCCACCAAGGAGCTGCTCCGCGCCGACATCCGCGGACTCACCGTCCGCGACCGGCGCTTCGAGCGGCTCACCGACGGCTTCGCCGTGGCCAACACCCGCGAAGGCGTCACCCGGATCATGGTCCACGCCTTCGGCGGGACCGTGCCCACCCGCACCGGCCCGCCCCGCTTCACCGAGGTCGTCGACGCCTGGCGGCACGTCACCGGAGAGGACATCTCCGGCGGCACCCCGCTCTGGCTCGACGCCTTCGACAACGCCAAGGGACAGGCCGACAGCTACCGGCGCGGCCGGGTCCTCCTGGCCGGCGACGCCGCCCACTGGCACCCGCCGGTCGGCGGCCAGGCCCTCAACACAGGACTCCAGGACGCGGTCGACCTGGGCCCGAAACTCGCCGAGACCGTACGCGGCACGGCTGCGCCCGGACTCCTCGACAGCTACCACGAGACCCGGCACCCCGCCGCCGCCCGGGTCCTCGACCACGTCGCGGCCCAGGAACGACTGATGCTCGACGGGCCGGAGATCGAACCTCTGCGCGCGGTCCTCTCCGAGCTGATCGGCCTCGCCGAGGTCCGCGCCCATCTGACCTCGGTGGCGAGCAACCTCGACGACCGGCTTCCGGCAGAAAAGACACCCATGGAAGGCAGGAACGACAGTGCAGGACTTTGACACCGACGTGATCATCGTGGGGGCCGGCCCCACCGGACTCATGCTCGCCGGTGAACTCCGCCTCGCCGGCATCGAGGCCCTCGTCCTCGAGCGGCTCGCCCAGCCGATGCGCCAGTCGCGCGCCCTCGGCTTCTCCGCCCGCACCATGGAGGAGTTCGGCCAGCGCGGCCTCCTGGAGTCCTTCGGCGAGATGGGCGTCATCCCGATCGGCCACTTCGGCGGCATGCCGCTCGACTACACCATCCTGCCCGGCGGCAACTTCGGGGTACGCGGCGTCCCGCAGGCCTTCACCGAGGCCAACCTCACCAAGTGGGCCACCGGCCTCGGCGCCGAGATCCGCCGCGGCTGGGAGGTCACCGGCCTCGCCGACGACGCCGAGGGCGTCGAGGTCACCGCCGACACCCCCGAGGGCCCGCGCACCCTCCGCGCCCGCTACCTGGTCGGCGCCGACGGCTCCCGCAGCATCGTTCGCAAGCTGTCCGGCATCGACTTCCCCGGCACCGAGGCCACCATCGAGATGCTGATGGCCGACGTCACCGACGTCCAGGTGCGGCTGCGCCCCACCGGCGAGCTGGGCGACGCCGGCATGGTCGTCGTCCTCCCGGTCGGCCCCAACACCACGCGCGTCGTCTGCTTCGAGCGCGGCGCAGGCGTCCGCCCGACCTCCGAGCCGCCGACCTTCCAGGAGGTCGCCGACTCCTTCAAGCGGGTCACCGGCGACGACATCTCCGGTGGCAACGCCGTCTGGCTCAGCTACTTCACCGACTCCAGCCGCCAGGCCGCCGCCTACCGCAAGGGCCGTGTCTTCCTCGCCGGCGACTCGGCGCACATCCACATGCCGATCGGCGCCCAGGGCATCAGCGCCGGCCTCGGCGACGCCGTCAACCTCGGCTGGAAGCTCGCCGCCACCCTCAAGGGCCACGCCCCCGAGGGTCTGCTCGACACGTACGACACCGAGCGCCGCCCGGTCGCCGCCCGCATCATCGCCAACACGCTCGCCCAGCGCAGCCTGTACCTCGGCGGCCCCGAGATGGACCCGATGCGCGCCGTCTTCGCCGAGCTCCTCGCCCACGAGGACGTCCGCAAGCACCTCGTCGGCCTCGTCACCGGCTTCGACATCACGTACGACGCCGGGGCCGGCGAGCACCCCCTGCTCGGCCGCCGTCTGCCGGACTTCGCCTTCACGGGTGAGCACGGCGAGACGACCGCCTACAAGGCCCTGCACGCCGGGCGCCCGGTCCTGCTCGACCTGGCCGGGGACTCCGCCGTCACCGGGACCGCCGCGCCGTGGGCCGACCGCGTCGACGTCGTCACCGCCAAGGCGCGCCCCGAGGGCCCGCTCGCCGAGGTGGACGCCGTCCTCGTCCGCCCTGACGGCTACACCGCCTGGATCGCCGCCGGCCAGTCCGGAGCCGAGGGCCTCGCGGACGCGCTGAACCGCTGGTTCGGCGCCGCCGGCCAGAACTGAGCGACATCCGGCGCCTCGCACCGTCCGCGGGGCGCCGTCCTCTCTTCCGTACACCTCATGTCCAAGGAGCAGCAATGCCGTTCATCAACCCCGAGGCCGGCCACCTGACCGTCCTCAACCTCTTCAAGACCGACTCCCGCGACCGCGTCGACACCCTCGTCGACGAGATGAAGAAGATCGTGGACGTCGCCGCCTACCCGGGCTGGATCTCCAGCACCGTCCACCGCGGCCAGCAGAACCCGGGCACCGCCAACTTCATCCAGTGGCGCGGCATGGACGACCTGGAGTCCCGTTACAACGACTCCGAGTTCAAGCACCACACGGTGCCGGTCTTCCGTGAGATCACCACCTACGTCCGCCTGATGCAGACCGAGGTGGAGCTGAGCCAGCGCCACCCCGAGTACGGCGATGTCACCGAGGTCTCGCCCGAGCGCGACGACTACACGGTCATCGAGATCCTCGGTGTGAAGCCGAACCAGCAGGGCGCCCTGGTCGACACCCTCGGTGCCGCCCACGAGTGGCTGGTGGACGTCCCCGGCTACCGCTCGCAGAGCATCCTGCGCGGCATCCGCTCCCGCAACCTGGACGGCGGCGAGGGCACCCTGGCCACCGTCGGCACCGACAACGACTTCGTCGTCGTCTACTCGCAGTGGGACGGCAAGGTGTTCTACGACTCCTTCCGCAACCAGCCCGAGGCCCAGTGGATCCGAGCCCGTGACGCCTACCAGGAGAAGCGGTACGCCTTGACCACCAGCGTCGACTGGAACGGCTACCGCGCGGTCCACACCCGCTCCGCCGAGCAGCCGGTGGCCGAGGCCGCCGCCGCGGTCTGATCCTCCGGACCGCCCCCCACCACGTAGGGCCCCCGGCGAAAGCCGGGGGCCCTACGTGGTGTTCGCGCCGCGTCACTCGGCGATCGTGGCCCAGTGCCACCGCGAGTCGAAGGCGGTGACCTCGATGTCCGTGCCGCCGGCGACCAGCGCCGCCGCCAGGCTCGTGGCCCCCGCGATGAAGGCGGACGTACGGTCGGCGGCCAGCAGGTCCTGCTCGTCGAAGGGGAGCCCCTCGCAGCGCAGCAGCCGGAGGTCCATGAAGCCGTCGAAGCGCCGACCGAGGACCTCCACCGCCTGCGGGCTGCGGACGGTGAACCGCACCCGGGCCGCGAGGTGCCCGTTGTGGTGCTGGTCGGAGTAGTACGCGAGGTCCGGGATCGCCGGCGGCACGAAGTGGTCGCGCGCCGCGATCTCGGGCACCTTCGGCAGGTTGGCGACCAGGAAGTGCCAGGAGTTGTACTGCATCCGTGAGGAGATCGCCCACGCGGTGTCGGCCAGCCGGGACGCCGAGCCGTCGAAGAACCGCTTCGACTCTTCCGAGGGCACCACGCAGCAGAAGAAGTGCGGGATCTCCCACTCGGCGATCGTCGGGTACGCCTCCGCGCGCAGTGCCTCGATCAGCGCCGGCAGCGACCGCATGCCGCGGCTCATCGCGAAGTCCGCGTCGAAGACGGCCGTGGCGGCCGCCACCGTCTCGTACACCAGCGACTCCAGACCGGAGCCGAAGTCGCCGTGCGGCTCCGCCAGCCAGCCGGGGGAGCCCTCCAGGGCGGCGGACAGCTCCGCGAACGTGGCGCCGGAGACCGGCAGCCGCTCGCTCAGCCGGGCGCACAGCGCGGCCTCCAGGCGCGCCGCGTCGTCCTTCACGGGACCCGCGACCCGCTCGATCTTGTGCATCAGCGGTCCGTAGATCTCCCGGTAGAGCTGCACCGAGGAGCCCCTCAGCTCACGGCGGCGGGCGGCCAGCGCGTCGGCCAGCTCGCCGAGGGCGAGGACGCTGTGTGCGGCCGGGGGCGGCACCGCGGGCAGCTCGGGCGCTGCGGTGTTGTATGCGGTGCGCGTGCGCTCCAGGAGAAGCGCCACGTGGTCGAGCGTCAGCTGCGTCCCGTTGGCCTCCTCGATCCGGGCGTACCCGGCCGAGCGCACGAGCAGCGTCAGACAGACGACGAACAGGACGTCGCTGTCCGCCCACAGCTCCAGCGGGATCGTGCGCAGGCTGCTCAGCACGCAGTCGGGGTGCCCCGGGCGCAGCGTCTTGCCGGTGAGGTTGTTCTGGTCGCGGAAGTTCGTGTACCGCCGCTCGCCGGCGTACAGGACGAACGGCGCCGTCCGCAGCGCCGCCTCCGTCAGCTGCTCCAGGACCTCGCGCCGGCCCTCGGCACCAGCCGCGAGCAGCCAGTTGCGGCAGTCGCGTACGGAGGCGTACCAGCGGTCGGCGGCGAGGGCCAGCTCGACCTGGTAGTCGGCGAGGTCCTCGGCGGACCACGGCACCCGCAGGACCCCGTCGACCAGCTCGGCCTCGCCGCTCAGCGGGCCCTTCGACGGGACCCGGACCAGGATGCGGCCGCTACGGTCGAGGCCGAGCTCGCCGAGGAACGCGGTGCTCGCACCCTCGGGCCGGTCGGTGGCCCGGTCGTCCTTCCGCCAGTTCCGGCCGACCAGTACCTTGAGCGCGGCCTCCGCCTCCACGGGCAGCGCCCGCAGCTGGATGTCGGCCGGGACGTGCCCGGCGAGCGTGAGGAGCGTGTCGACGGCCGTGCCGAGGTCGGGGGCGTCGACCGCCTGCTGCCAGGTCTGCCGGAGCAGCGCCGGGAACCCGGCGTCCTTCTCGGTCGGGCGGCCGGGCTCCTCGGTGGCCCGGGTGGCGCCGGCGGCGCTGCCGAGCCTGCTCGGGCGGCGGCTCTGCCGGGCCTTGGCCATCGCGGCCCGCCGGTCGAGCGTCCGGTCCGGCTCGGTGGGGATGGTCATGCGGTTCCTCCGGCGGTCAGTTCGATGTGCTCCCACATGCGGGCCTCGGTGGCCGTCCAGTCCTCGTCGACGTAGATGCAGTCGACGGGGCAGACCATCACGCACTTCGGGCAGCCGGAGCAGAGCTCGGGCACGATCACGACGTTGAGTCCGTCGTCGAAGACCGCCCCGAACTCGGGTGGGCAGCTGCGCAGGCACGTGTCGCACGTGATGCACTCCGACGTCTCGATGCGACGCGGGGGCTTCTTCCAGTTCTCGTCGCGGGAGCGCTCGGCGATCCGCTCGGCGCGAGCGGTGGTGGCTCCGGACGGAGTCTCTTTCACCTTCGGCATGGTGTGGTCACCCTCTTCCTCTCTGACGGGGCACCCGGGTGCGGGTGGGGGAACAGCGGTTCAGAAGGCACCGAAGTACTCGCGGTGCTCCCATTCGGTGACGACGCCGGCGAGGGCCTCGGGCGGGGCGGTGGCGGACCAGGCGTCGAACCGGTCGGCCTCGCTCTCCTTCAGCTTGGCCAGGCAGGCCTTGAGCGGGGCGCCGAGCAGCCGCTCGGCGCTCTCGCTGGCGCGGAAGGCGTCGAGCGCCTCGCGCAGCGACCGGGGCAGCTGGGGGCGCGGGGCGAGGGCGGCCGGGAGCCCGGCGAGCAGCCCTTCGAGGCCCGCGTGCAGCTGGGCGGCGATGAGGAGGTACGGGTTGGCGCAGGGCTCCCCGATGCGGTTCTCGACATGGGTGGCGCTGCCGCCGCTGAGCACCCGGACCATGGCGCTGCGGTTCTCGAACTGCCAGTCGACAGTGGTGGGCGCGAGCGTGAACTCGGGCGAGAGCCGCCGGTATCCGTTGACGGTCGGCACGGAGAGCAGACAGAACTCCCGGGCGCGGGAGAGCAGTCCCTCGACATACGCCCGGCCGTCGGCGGAGATGGCGTCCTGGAGGCCGTCGCCCTCGGCGAAGAGGTTCCGCTGCGTCTTGGTGCTGCTGACGGACTGGTGGAGGTGCCAGCCGCTGGCGTCGAAGCTCTCCAGGCGCGGCAGCGTCATGAAGGACGCGTGGTGGCCGAGGCGCCGGCACTCCTGCTTGAGCTGGGTCCGGAGCAGCAGCATCGCGTCGGCGGCGTCGAGCGCCCGCATCGGGTTGAAGGTGGTCTCCAGCTGGCCGGGGCCCGACTCGTGCTCGAAGGAGCGCAGCGGCAGGCCGAGGCGCATCAGCATCGCGGCGAGGGGGTCGGCGATGTCGGCGACGGAGTCGTAGGCGCTGTCGAGGTTGAACTGGTAGCCGGGGTTGACGGCCACCACCTCGGGGGCCGGTCCCTGGACGCCGAAGCCGTTGCCCTCGTTGCCGACGGGGCCGCCGGTCAGCCGGGTCAGGTACCACTCGACCTCCAGGCCGATGACCGGCGACAGGTCGTGGCGGGCGTACTCGGCGAGGACCCGGCGCAGCACGTTGCGCGCGGAGAGGGGGTGCGGGGTGCCGTCGCGGAGGTACTCGTCGCCGAGCACCCAGGCGGTGCGTGCGCCGTTGTCCCGGGGCAGCACCTGGAACGTACGGGGGTCGGGGACGAGCACGAAGTCGCCCGCGCCCAGGAGTTCGCCGACACCGATGCCGGCGTCCGAGAGGAAGTCGACGGCGACGGCGTGGCCGGTGTCGAAGAGGAACGGCCCGGCGCTGAAGTCCATGCCGTTGCGGAGCACCGAGCGGAACACGTCGGCCGGGACCGTCTTGGAGCGGGCGAGCCCGTGCGGGTCGCAGAACGCGACCCGGACGAGGTCGACCTCGGCCAGCTGGAGCTCGACCTGCTCGGCCGCCGCGATCTGGCGTTCGTCCCAGAGCCCGAACTCGGCGACGAAGGAGGGGCGTCCGACGCCGCTGTCCTCGCCGAGCGTGGCCCACGACCTGGAGACCATGTTCACTTTCCTTCCGTGGAGAGGTGGGGGTGTGCCAGGGCGAGGCCGAGGACCGCCTCGAAGAGTCCGGCGGCCGAGAGCGCGAAGTCGGCGTCGCCGGCCCGGCCGCCCGTGCGCTCGGCGGCGTACGAGGGACGTCTGGTGCCGCTCTCTTCGCCGTTCGGGAACCACGACCGGGAGACCATGATCATTTTCCTTCCGTCGGGAAGCCGGGGGGAGTCAGGGAGAGTCCGAGAGCCGACTCGACGAGCTCGGCGGCCTGGAGCACGAGGCCGTCGTCACCGACGCGGCCCACGAGTTGGAGCCCGACCGGCAGCCCGGCCGGCGTGAGGCCGACGGGCAGCGACAGGGCGGGCTGACCGGTGAGGTTGAAGGGGTAGGAGGCGGGCGACCAGGACAGCCAGCGCAGCTCGGCCGGGTCGGCTGCCCACGGCGGGGCGATCGCCTCGGCCGCGAACGGCTCGATCGGCACGGTCGCCATCACCAGGAGGTCGTAGGAGTCCATCACCGCGGCGAGCCGGGCCCGCAGCGCGAGCCGGACGCCCTCGGCGCGCGCCACCGCGGCGGCGCCGAGCGAGCGCCCGTACCGCACGACCGCGAGTCGGCCCTGGTCGCACCAGGCCTCGTCCTCGGGAGCGGTGCCGTGCGCTTCGGCGGCGGCCAGGATGTCCACGAGCGCGTCGTACGGGTCGGGGAACGGCACCTCGACCCGTTCGACCCGGTGGCCGAGCGCGGTGAGGACCGGCAGCACGCCCTCCGTGACGTCACGTACCGGAGCCGACGTACCGGGGAACTCGATCCAGCCGATCCGCAGCGGCCCCGCCGCCCGCCCGGGCACCGAGGGCACCCCGGCCGAGTCCGGGTCGCGAGCGTCGGGACCCGCGAGGACCTCCATGAGCGCGGCGACGTCCGCCACGCTCCGAGCCAGCGGCCCTACATGGGACAGCCGCTCCGGGCACGGCGGGACGTACGGCACGTGCCCGTACGAGGGCTTGAAGCCGACCACACCGCAGAAGGCGGCGGGGATGCGGACCGAGCCGGCGCCGTCGGTGCCGAGCGAGGCGGTGCACAGACCCGCCGCCACGGCCGCCGCCGCCCCGCCGCTGGACCCGCCGGCGGTCCGGTCGAGCGCCCAGGGATTGCGGGTGGGGGAGGAGACCCGGCTGACCGTGCTCGCGCTCCAGCCGTACTCGGACGTGGTCGTCTTGCCCACGACGATCGCGCCCGCCGCGCGCAGCCGCGCAACGGCCGGCGCGTCGTCCGGCTCGCGGCGGTTCGGCAGCAGCGATCCGCGCCGGGTCGCGAGGGACTCGGTCTGGACGAGGTCCTTCACCGACACGGTGACGCCGAGCAGCGGCCGGTCGCGGAAGGCGGCCGGGCCGAGGGCGGCGAGCAGCCGGTCGGCCGCCTCGGCCTCGCGCAGCGCGCGGTCCTCGGCGACCTCGACGTACGCGCCCAGCTCCGGGTCCGTCGCACGGATCGCACCGAGCACGTCGAGGACGTGACCGGTGACCGTGGAGTGACCGTCGAGAAGAAATTTCCGTGTTTCGTGAATGCCGCGGCAGACCGGCTGCCTACTCTTCGTCGTCGTGGACTCTGACACGAGACCACTACAAGTCATCGCCCGAATTACTCGCAACTTACGTATCGCAAGCGGGCGTTACATCTGCCTCCCATCCGCAGTTGAACGGGATTGCTTGCGAATGTGAAAGCGGCCGGAGCAGCATGTTTCCCAGGTAATTCCCCCATACATATCGCACAGGAGAAGACCCGATGACTCCACGGATGGACAACCCTTCCCTGGTCGTTCCCGGTGCCCTGCAGCCCCTGCTCGACCTGTCCGAGGTCATCGGCAAGGTCGGCATCCCGCAGGCGACCCTCGACCTGATCCGCCTGCGCGTGAGCGAGATCAACGGCCGCGACTGGACCCTCGTGGACCGGGCCGGCCTGGCGAACGGTGCCGACGACCGCCTTCCGCTCGTCGCCACCTGGCGCACCGAGACCGTCTTCTCGGACGCCGAGCGCGCCGCCCTCGCCATGGCCGAGGCTGTCACCCTCATGGCGGACCCGCAGGACATGGCCTCCGACGAGGTGTGGGAGGAGTGCGCCAGGTACTTCAACGACGAACAGCTCGGCGCCCTCCTCATGCACGTCGGCCTGGTCAACATGTGGAACCGGGTCAACATCGCCTCCAACCAGGCCCCCGCGGCCTGGCGCTGACGAAGGGGATGCGCACCCGTGAAGCTCATCAACGCCGGTCTGGGCAGAACCGGCACGACCTCGCTGAAGGTGGCCCTGGACCGGCTGGGTCTGGGGCCCTCCTTCCACATGTTCGACATCGTGGGCGACGACGACCGCCTGGAGCAGTGGGAGAGGATCGTCTGCGACGGGGAGGACCCCGACTGGCGGGCGGTGTTCGCCGGATATTCCTCCGCGGTCGACGGTCCCTGCACGGTCTACTACCGGCAGCTCGCTGAGGCCTTTCCCGAGGCCAAGGTGATCGTCACCGTCCGGGACGCCGAGGGCTGGTACCGGAGCACGTACGACACGCTCTACCAGTTCGTCCTGCGCAGCAAGGAGCACCCGCCGGAGCCCGGCTCCCGCCAGGAGCGGCTGCTCCGCGTCGTCAGCACCATGGTCTGGGACGGCATCTTCGAGGGCCGCTTCGAGGACAAGGACCACGCCGTCGCGGCGTACCACCGGCACAACGAGGACGTCGTGCGCGCCCTCGGCGCCGACAACGTCCTCGTCTACGACGTGCGGCAGGGCTGGGAGCCGCTGTGCGCCTTCCTCGGGGTCGACGTCCCCGACGAGGAGTTCCCGCACGCCAACGACTCCGCCGCCATGCGGCAGCGGATCGCCCAGGCGGCCGGCGTCCCGGCGGCCGCCCCGGTCGCGGCCGGCTGAGTCAGCGAGGAGCTAATTCTGTGTTGATCACGGAGATGACCGTCCCGGGCGCCTACCGCGTCGAGCCGGAACCGCTGAGCGACCGGCGGGGATATTTCTTCGAATCGGTACGTGCCAGCGAGATCCTGGCCAAGAGCGGCTGGGACTTCTCGGTCCGCCAGGTCAATTATTCGGTGTCCAAGAAGAACACCCTGCGGGGAATCCACGGCACCAAGGTCCCGCCCGGTCAGGCGAAGTTCGTGACCTGTGTACGGGGCAGCGCGCTCGACATCGCGGTCGACCTCCGGGTCGGTTCCCCGACGTTCGGGCAGTACGACGTCACGTACCAGAGCCCGGAGACGGGTACGGCCGTGTACCTGCCCGACGGCATCGGCCACGCCTTCCTGGCCCTGACCGACGACACCTGCATGAGCTACCTCTGCTCGCAGGAGTACGTGCCCGGCACGATGATCGACGTCGACGCGCTCGACCCGGAGATCGGCCTGCCGTGGGACCTGAAGGAACCGCCGATCCGCTCGGACAAGGACGCAGTGGCGCCCACCCTCGCCGAGGCGGCCGCGATGGGCCTCCTGCCCACGTACGAGCAGTGCCTGCCGCGTCCCTTCGGAGTCCTCCAGAACGGCTGACCTCCGCGGGTGCGCGCACACGAGAACGGCAGCCGGTGTCCGAGGACACCGGCTGCCGTTCTTCGCGTTCCGGCACGAGGCCGGCCTCAGCCGGCGTGGGCGCGGATCCTGGCCATCAGATCGGCCTGCCGCACCAGCTCGCGGTGGTGCGCCGGACGCACCGAGGCGTCCCGGATCGCCGCGTGGAAGGCGCTGAAGACACCGAGGAACTGGTCCGAGGCCGGCACGATGATCCGCGTCTCCCGGTCCCGCTGCTCAAGGCGCAGCACGGGACGGGCGTCGCGCGAGGGCGTAAAGGCCCACTCGAGGGTCAGCCGCCCCTCGCTGCCCCAGAGGTCGTACGTCGAGCGGTAGCTGTGCGAGAGGCCGAAGGAACAGTGCGCGGTCACACCGGAGCCGTTGCGCAGCAGCGCCACACCGGACACGTCCACGCCCAGCTTCGCGTCGAACTCCAGGGCGGCGCCCAGGACTTCGGTCGACTCGCCCAGGTACTCCTGGGCCGCGCGCACCGGATAGCAGCCTACTTCCCACAGGGCGCCGCCGCCGAGCTCCGCCTGGTACTTGATGCTGTTCGGGTCGGTCGGCGGGATGCCGAACGCGCCCTGGAAGGAGCGGAGTTCACCGATCGCGCCCTCGGCGAGCAGGGCCTGTGCCCGGTCGTGCTGAGGGTGCCGGAGGAACGCGAAGTTCTCCATGATGAGCAGCCCGCGCTCCTCGGCGAGCTCGACGAGCGCCCGGGCGGTCCCGGCGCTCGGCACCGCCGGCTTCTCGATGAGGACGTGCTTGCCGGCCTCCAGTGCCCGGCGCGCCCACTCGGCGTGCTCGCTGTTCGGCAGAGGTACGTACACGGCGTCGACGCCCGGCATCTCGAGAAGGGCCTCGTACCCCTCGACGGCCGCGCAGCCCGTGTCGGCGGCGACGGACTCGGCCTTCGCCAGAGAACGGCTCGCGACCGCCACGAGGTCGAACGGAGACCTCCGAATCGCGGGGATCGCCCGGCGCACGGCGATGTCGGCACACCCGATGATGCCGATACCGGCCCTCCGCTCGGATTCCTGGTCGGGTGTCAGATCTTCGATGTTCACAGGTCCACCTAAAGGACAAGAGGAATTCGCATGCCTGAATCGGGATGAGGCCAGAGTGGATAAGTGGCGCTTTGTTTGTCAACACCCGCCGATATCACGGCCGGTACGCCCTCGAACGCGACTTTCGACCGCTCGATCTCCCGCTATAAAGTGCGGGCATCCGCTCACATTGACATGAAATACACGGAGGAGGCGCGACGGTGAAGGGCATCATCCTGGCCGGCGGCAATGGTACGAGGCTCCATCCGATCACGCTGGGTGTCTCGAAGCAGATGCTCCCGGTTTACGACAAGCCGATGATTTATTACCCGCTGTCGGCGCTGATGCTGGCCGGGATCCGCGACATCGAGATCATCACGACCCCCGAGGACAAGGAGATGTTCCGCCGGCTCCTCGGCGACGGCTCCTGGCTCGGCATCAACCTGACCTACGCGGAGCAGGACAAGCCCCGCGGTCTCGCCGACGCCTTCCTGGTCTCCGCCGACCACATCGGCGACGACTCCGTCGCCCTCGTCCTCGGCGACAACATCTTCCACGGCTACGAGTTCGGTCCCATGCTCCAGCGCGCCGGCCAGGACATCAAGGGCTGCGTCCTCTTCGGCTACCCGGTCCGCGACCCCGAGCGCTACGGCGTCGGCACGCTCGACGACCAGGGCCGCCTGATCGCCCTGGAGGAGAAGCCCGCCAAGCCGAAGACGAACATGGCCATCACCGGGCTCTACCTCTATGACAACAAGGTCGTCGACTATGCCCGCGAGCTGAAGCCCTCCGAGCGCGGCGAGCTGGAGATCACCGACCTCAACCGGGTCTACCTGGAGCGCGGCGAGGCCCAGCTCATCCCTCTCGGCCGCGGTTTCGTCTGGCTCGACACCGGGACCCACGACGCCCTCATGGAGGCGGGCGACTACGTCCAGGTCCTGGAGCACCGCCAGGGCGTGCGCATCGCCTGTCTGGAGGAGATCGCCTGGCGCATGGGCTTCATCGACCGCGACGCCTGCTACCGCCTCGGCAGCCGTCTCGTGAACTCGGCCTACGGCCGGTACATCATGGAGATGGCCCAGGCCGGCTGAGTCCGCACACCGCGCCGCACGGCGCGGAACCAAGGCACACACCCACTCACCGGAAGAAGCCCCTCGTCATGAAGATCCTGTTCACCGTCGGCGGGAGCCAGGCGGCCGTCTTCGGCGTCGCCCCGCTCGCCGCCGCCGCCCGGAACGCCGGGCACCAGATCATGCTCGCCGCCGACGAGCCGCTCATGGCCGCCGCGGCCTCCGTCGGACTCCCCGCGGTCTGCATCACCCCCGAACGCATGCGCTACGGCCAGGAGTCCCTGACGGCCACCGCCCGCCTCGACGCCCTCCTGGAGCTCACCGAGACCTGGACCCCGGACCTCGTCGTCGGCGGCCTCTCCCATGTGCCGCGCGTCCTCGCCGCCCGCCTCAAGGTCCCGTACGTCCGGCACATCTGGCACATCGCGCCGATGGCCCGCCGCGACCGCGCCGCCGTCGCCGAACTCCAGCCGGAGCTGGAGCGCCTGGGGCTGACCGAGCTCCCCGAGCCCGACCTCTTCATCGACCTCTGCCCGCCGCCGATCCGGCCCGAGGGCGCCCCCGCCGCCCGCGCGATGCGCTGGGTCCCGCGGGTCAGCCAGCGGCGCGTCGAGCCCTGGATGTACACCCGGCCCGAGGGCCGCCCACGCGTCCTCATCACTGCCGGCACCCGCAACCTCATGCTCGACACCCCCGGCAGCTCGCTGCGGAAGCTGGTCGACGAGCTGACCGGGACGGGCGCCGAGGTGCTCATCGCCGCGCTCCCCGAGGCCGCCGAGCGCTTCGGCGCGGAGCTCGGCGACGTACGCATCGGCTGGATCCCGCTCGACGTGGTCGCCCCCACCTGCGACCTGGCCGTCCACCACGGCGGCGCCACCACCGCGATGACGCTGGTGAACTCGGGCGTGCCGCAGCTGATCATCCCCGACAACGGCTACGGCAAGGCCGTCGCCGAGGCCATCGCCTCCGCCGGGGCGGCCATCGTGGTCGACAAGCACCGCCCGGAGGAGGGCCGCGACCCCGACGAGGTGATCGCCGCCGGTTGCCGGGAGATCCTCGCCGACCCCGCGTACGCGGCGCGGACCCGGGCGCTGGCCGCCGAGGCCGCCACGCTGCCGACGCCCGGTGAGGTCCTCCGCGAGCTGGAAGCCCTCGTCGCTCCCTGACCCCCCCCGCCCCGAAGGCCGGCCGGTTCCCCACCGGCCGGCCTTCGGCGTTCCCGCGCGACCGGTGACCCGGCCCTCGTGCTCGTACCCCCGCCCCCGTACGACACACGGCACACGACAACGCGCATCGCCCCGAGACCGAGGTCTCAGGGCGATGCGCGTTGTCCGGGAGGGCGTGCCCGCCGGGCGTACTAGCGGTGGAGCAGGGCCTCCAGCTTGGGGACGATGTCCTGCGGCGTCGGGAGCGTGGAGATCTCCTTGGCCAGGAACTGCGTCCGCTCGGTGTAGCTCGGCTCCTCCAGGAGCTCACGGCAGGCGGCGGCGATGGTCTCGCCGGGCGCCTTGTCCGGGGCCTGGGCCACCGGCCACAGGGTCTTGCCGGCGCCGAAGTCGCTGATGGCCTTGGCGATGGCCTCGCGGTGGTAGTTCGGCGGGAACTCCGGCGGGTTCTCCGGGATGATCAGCTGCGGCACGCCGTTGGCCATCAGCGTCGTGGCCGTGGTCGCGCCACCGTGGTGGACGGCCAGGTCACAGGTGGCCGCGGCCACGTCCATGGGGATCCAGCCGACGCGGGCGTCGCCCAGGTCCGCGCCGAAGCGCTCGGCCGCACCCGGGGACGCGGCGATCAGGACCTCGGCGTTCTGCTTGTTCAGCTCGCTGACCAGCAGCGGCATGGACCAGCCCGGGTCGCGGAACATCAGGCTGCGGAAGCCCGAGGTGATCAGGACACGGCGACGGCCCTCGGGGCGGGTGTACATCCACCGCTCCAGGCGACGCTGCGGGTTGCTGGGGATCCAGCGCAGCGACTGTGCGTCCGGGTCGTGCGCCGGGCGCAGCGACGGCGGGGTGGAGTCGAGGAGCAGGTCGGGCTTGAGCAGCCCGTCCACGCCCAGGCGCTCCATCTCGGGGCGGAGCTCGGCCTCGGCGCCCGGGTCGATGCCCGTGAGCGGGATGCCCAGGTACTCGATGTGACGGACGTACGGGACCTTGAGGTGGGCGGCGAGCAGCATCGCCGCGTAGCTCTGCGAGCTGCCCACGACCACGTCGGGGGTCCAGTCCTTGGCGAGCTCGAGCAGGGACTCGACGCCGGCGAGGCCCATCCGGGCGAAGCCGCGGCCCTGGCCGAACATCTCCTCGTCCCCGAGCTCACGGGGGAACCGCAGGCCGCGGCCCGGGTTCGTTATCCGCATGAAGTGGCGGATCGGGTCGACGGTGAAGCAGAACGTGGGAAGTCCGATGGCTTCAGCCGTCTCCACCCACGGCTCGTGGGCGGCCAGCATGACCTGGTGCCCCGCGTTCCGCGCGGCCGTCGCCAGAGGGGCGGCGGCGTAGTAGGTGGCCTGGCTGCCTGTGGTGACGAACAGGATTTTCATGGCACTCCGGATGCTTTTCGTGAGTCGCGGCCTGACGCATGTGAGAACAGCTTCGATATTCCACAGCGCGCAGTTTTTCTGTCAATCGCCGTGAATTCGCGGAGCCGTGTTCGAATGAGGATTACGTGCAGTTGAACGCGCTGAACATCGCGCCCGGTTCACCGGCCCTTCCGTCGTGGCAACATGTCGTGCGGCGGAATCAGCCATCAGCACACAGCGGACATCGAAAGACGGTGGCTCTTATGAACAACCTCATCTACAACGCCCGTATGGCTCTCCGGGACATCATGGAAGTCAACATCTTCACGCAGGGCAACGACAAGGTGCACCTGACCGTCTTCCCCGACCTCGTCTGGGAGGGCACCGCGGAGACGCAGACCGACAAGGTCATCCAGGAGGTCCTCGGCCGTCTGCACGACATGGACATGGACATCGTCGGCGGCGACGCCGGCATCCGCACCCTGCTGGACGGCCGTTCCGTGGAGATCGTCCGCAAGGTCGCCTGAGAACCGCTGCCGTGCCGTGGCGCCCGGCGGGGCGCCGGCGGCCCATCCCCGAGGAGGTAGGACGCTTGTGATAGCCCGCTATTCACTGCCCGAGATGGCGGAACTCTGGTCCGACCAGGCCCGCTACACCACCTGGGCCGAGGTGGAGGTCCTGGCCTCCGAGGCGCAGGTGCTGCTCGGCAGGGTTCCCGAGGCCGCCCTCGCGAACATCCGGAGCGCCCGGGTGCCGTCGGCGGCGCGCGTCGCGGAGCTGGAGCGCGAGCGCGACCACGAGATCCTCTCTTTCCTCGCGGCTTTCTGCGAGGACATGCCGGACGACTCCGCCCGCTGGGTGCACCTCGGCATGACGAGCTACGACCTCGTGGACACCGCCCTCGGGCACACCCTCGCCCGCGCCTGCGACGTGCTGACCGGCGCCGCGCGCGGGCTGCGCGCGGCGCTGGTCGAGAAGGCCGTCGCGCACTGGGACACGGCGTGCATCGGCCGCACCCACGGCATGCACGCCGAACCCACCACCTTCGGCCACAAGCTGGCAGGGTTCGCCTTTGCGATCGACCGTTCGGTGCGGAGGCTGGAGGAGGCCCGCGAGCAGGTCGCCGTCGGCACGATCTCCGGCTCCGTCGGCACGTACGCGCTGATCGACCCCTTCGTCGAGAAGCACGTCTGCGAGACCCTCGGCCTCGGTGTGGAGCCGGCGCCGAGCCAGGTCGTGGCCCGTGACCGGCACGCCCAGCTCGTGCAGGCGATCGCCACGCTCGGCGCCTGCGTCGAGCAGATCGCCGTCGAGGTCCGGCTGCTCTCCCGCAGCGAGGTCCGCGAGGTCGAGGAGCCCCGCACGGCCGCGTACCAGGGGTCGAGCGCCATGCCGCACAAGCGGAACCCGACGACCAGCGAGCGGCTCACCGGCCTCGCCCGGCTGCTGCGCGGCTACGCGGGGACGATGCTGGAGAACGTGGCGCTCTGGCACGAGCGTGACCTGTCCCACTCCTCCGTCGAACGGGTCGTCCTGCCGGACGCCTTCACGGTCGCCCACTACCAGGTGACCTCGGCCACCGAACTCATCCGGGACCTCGACGTGCACCCCGACCGGATGCGCGCCGCGATCGACCACACGGGCGGGCTCGCCTACAGCTCGGCGGTCCTCGCCGACCTGCTGGAGAGCGGGCACGAGCGCGAGCGGACCTACCGGATGATCCAGGACGCCGCGAACGGGGAGGACTTCTTCACGCTGCTCAGGACCGAGGGCGTACGGACCGATTCCCTGGGGCCCGAGCGTTTCCTGGTACACCACGACGTCATCTACAAGCGATTGGAGCGCCTTCGTGAGCTGGATCATTGAGCGGGAGAACGGTCCCGACCTCGACCTCGACGAGGTACTGAGGGTCTACCGCGAGTCCGGCCTCGGCGAGCGCCGGCCCATCGACGAGACCGAGCGCATGGCCGCGATGGTCCGCAACGCCAACCTGGTCGTCACGGCCCGGGTCGACGGCGAACTCGTCGGCATCGCCCGCAGCGTCTCGGACTTCGCGTACGTCACGTACCTCTCCGACATCGCCGTGGTCCGCGCCCACCAGCGCTCCGGCATCGGCCGCGAGCTGATCGACGCCACCCGCAAGGAGGCGCCGCAGGCCAAGATCGTGCTGCTGTCGGCGCCGGCCGCGACCGAGTACTACCCGCACATCGGCTTCGCCGCCCACAACTCCGCCTGGGTCCTGAACCCCTGAGCGGTAGACGCGAGTGCCCGCGCCGTCCGTCCCCCGGCGGCGCGGGCACTTCGTGTTTCCGCCGCCCGGTCAGTGGTGGCCGCCGGCGTGCAGATGCGCGGCCGGGCTCACCACCAGCGGGCGCATCATGTGCTGCTCGTGCTCCAACATGTGGCAGTGGTGGACGCCCCGGCCGACGACCGGGAACCGGACGGCGACGCTGACCAGTTCGCCCGGGGTGCCGTTGGGTCCGGGGACGATCTGCCCGGCGGTCCCCACCCGGATGACGTCCTTCTCGCCCGTCTCGTGCGCGTCGAGCGTGGCCGTCGCCTTGAAGGTCACCGGACGGCTCGTGCCCCGGGTCGCCCGGTCGAAGCCGGTCGGGTCGTAGTGCTCGCGCGAGAGCACCTGGAAGTGGCCCAGATGCATGTGCATGGGGTGCGGGGCGCCGGTGAGGTTGAGGTAGTTCCAGATCTCCGTGCTGCCGTGCGCGATGGTGAACGCGCGCCCCTCGTCGTACGCGTACGCCGTCCTGCGCAGTGTCCGCAGCTTCCCCTGGGCGTCCTGGACCTGCACGATGCCGGTCGTCGGGAAGGTGAGGCCGGCCGGGTCGACCTCCTCGCACTCCCACATCTCGGGCACGTTCGAGGAGCCGGGCCCGACGATGAGGACCCAGCGGGGCGCGTGCTCGTGCGGCAGGTCCGCGTGCCCGACCCGCTTGAAGGTGGTCGAGAGGAGGGCCGGCGGGGCGTAGGCGGTGTCCGGCCGGCCGTCGGCGACGCGGAACTGCATCACGTCGGGTTCGAGGAGGTCGTTGTTCCGGTCCGAGGCGCCGGGCGTGATCCCCTGGAGGGTGTTGACCAGCTTCAGTGTCCGGCCGCGGAAGGCGGTGAAGTCGACCAGGACCTCGGCCCGTTCGCCGGGGGAGAGGTTCAGCGCGCCGTCGACCGGGGCCGGCCGGTCGAGGAGCCCCTGGTCGGTGCCGATCACCCGCAGCGCGCCCGGCACGGGTACCCCGTCCGCGAGCAGCATCAGCCGGTACATGCGGGAGTTCGCAGCGTTGACGATCCGGAAGCGGTACCAGCGCGGCTTCACCTCCAGATACGGCCAGACCACCCCGTTGACCAGGGTGTACGGGGCGGCGTGCGCGCGCATCAGCCGCTGCGCGCCGACCATCCCCACCTTGTGCACCGAGCGGCCGACCAGCGCGCCGGAGGCGTCCGTGTCGAAGTTCCGGTCGCTGAGGACGAGCGGCACGTCCTGCCGGCCCTCGGGCAGGCCGAGCGCCGGCTCCTCCTCGGTGCGCGAGGTGAAGAGGCCGACGAGCCCGGCGTAGACGTTGAAGCGGCTCACGTGGTGGGCGTGGTCGTGGTACCAGAGCGTCGTCGCGGCCTGGTTGTTCGGGTACGCGCTGAGCTGGACGTCCCCGGGGCCGATCAGGTTCTCCATCCAGCCGTCGTTACCGCCGCCGGTGAGCATGCCGTGGAGGTGCACCGCGACCCAGGGCGGCAGATCGGCGACGCCCGCGACCTCCTGGCAGCCGTCTGTGCCGGGGTAGTTGGAGAGCGGGTCGGGGGAGGGGCCCTGGGGCTGGCCGAAGTCGACGGCCTTGACGGGGATGTTCCCGGTCAGCCGGTTCTCCCAGGTGATCCGGAGCGGCCGGCCGGCGGTCGCGGCGATCGTCGGACCCGGGTAGACACCCTCGTACGTCCACATCGGCACCGGCGGCAGCTCCGAGTGCAGCGTGACGTCGGCGGTGACCAGGCGCACGGTCAGCTCGTCGTGGTCGCCCCGGTCGCGGGGCCGGAGCACGGGCGGTATCCGCAGCGGGTCCTTGAACTTGGTGAGTTTCAGCTCGGGCGCCGAGGGCTCGGGGCCGCCGGGCGCGGGCGGGGCGGCCGAGGCGGGCGATCTGCTGAGGAGCGGGAAGGCCGCGGCGGCGAGCCCGATGCCGGTGACCGTACCGGCGCGGAGAAGGTCGCGGCGGTCGAACCACTTCACATCCGAATTGCTGTCATATGTAGGTTCCATTCGGCCGACGGTAGGGACCCCCGATCGAGGGAGGCCTGACTTCCGCTCCACCGAAACGGAAGCGACGGTACCGCCGGCGGGAGCGCCGGCGGTACCGTCGTACGGGAGTGGGGAACGGGGGAGCGGATCAGGCAGCGGCGACGGCCGGCTCCTGCGAGTCCCGTTTCACGAGCGTCGCATAGTGCCCGCCCAGGGCAAGCAGCTCCTCGTGCGTGCCCCGCTCCGCGACCCGGCCCCGCTCCAGGACCACGATCTCGTCCGCGTTCCGGACCGTCGAGAGCCGGTGGGCCACCGTGATCGTCGTCCGGCCCGCGCTCGCCGCGTCGATGGCCGCCTGCACGGCCCTCTCCGTCCGCGTGTCCAGCGCGCTCGTGGCCTCGTCGAGGACCAGGACCGGCGGGTCCCGCAGGATCGCGCGGGCGATCGCGAGCCGCTGCTTCTCCCCGCCCGAGAACCGGTAGCCGCGCTCGCCGACCACCGTGCCGTACCCGTCGGGCAGCGACATCAGATAGTCGTGGATGTGCGCGATCCGCGCCGCCGCCACCAGCTCCTCGTCGGTCGCGTCCGGCTTCGCGAAGCGCAGGTTCTCGGCGACCGTGGCATGGAACAGGTACGTCTCCTGGGAGACCACGCCCACCGTCGCCGCCAGCGTCTCGAAGGACAGATCCCGCACGTCGATCCCGTCGATCGTCACGACACCCGACGTCGGGTCGTACAGGCGCGGGATCAGATAGCTCAGCGTCGTCTTGCCCGAACCGGTCTCCCCGACGATCGCCAGACTTCGCCCGGCCGGCACCGTCACGTCCACCTGGTCCAGCGTGGGCCGCTCCGCCCCCGCGTATGCGAAGCCCACCCCGCGCAGACACACCTCACCGCGCACCTCCCCCGGCTCCACCGGGTGCTCCGGCTCGACGACGTCCACCGGCAGGTCCAGGTACTCGAAGATGCGGGCGAACAGCTCCAGCGAGCTCTGGATCTCGATCCCGATCGTCAGGAGCCGCTGCGCCGGACGGAACAGGGCCTGCTGGAGCGTGGTGAAGGCGACGAGCGAGCCGATCGAGACGGCCATGTGCCCGCCGCCCGCCGTCAGCCCCGCCACCCAGTAGATGACCGCCGGCATCGACGCCATGACGACCCAGATCGTCGACTGGTACCAGAGCCCCGACGTGCTCGCCCGCACCTCGATCGCGGTCAGCTTGCGCGACTGCTCCGCGAACGTGTCCGTGAGCGAACGCGCCCGGCCCATCGTGTGGCCCAGCATGATCCCACTGACCGACAGCGACTCCTGCACGTTCGCCGACAGCTCGGCGAACTGCTTCTGCCGGTCCCGGGTGATGACCCGGCGCTCGTCCCCGACGCGCCGGCTCACCCACACGAACCCCGGCAGCATCAGCAGCGAGGCCAGCGTCAGCCGCCAGTCGATCAGCAGCATCGCGGACGTCGTCGCGACGACGATCGTCAGGTCCGCCACCAGCGCGGTCGCGGTCGTCGTCACCGTGACCTGCATCCCGCCGATGTCGTGGGCGATGCGCGACTGCACCTCGCCCGTCCGCGTCCGGGTGAAGAACGCCAGCGACATCCGCTGGAGGTGCGAGTAGACGGCCGTCCGCAGGTCGTGCATGACCGACTGGCCGACCTTCGCCGATGCATGGGTCTGCCACACGTTGAACGAACTCGTCGCGACCGACACCACGATCATGCCGAGCGCGAGGGCCGACAGCAGCCCCGTCCGCCCCTGCGGCAGCGCCGTGTCCATGATCTCCCGGATCAGGAACGGGTTCACGAGGGAGACCAGGGACGAGCCCGCGACCAGGAGCGCCACGAACAGCAGACTCCTCCGGTAGGGGCGGAACAGCCTGACGATGCGACGCTTCTGTACGGGGGGACGAACGCTTGCCGACCCGGTGGTGCCCACCCTGGTCTCCTTCTCTTCGGTCAGTTCCAGTCGACGGAGCGCAGGACGACGGCGGAGTTGAAGCCGCCGTGGCCACGGGCGAGGACGAGCGCCGTGGACACCGGGGTGTCCCGGAGCACGGTGACCAGGTCGAGGTCGTAGTCGGGCGAGAGCGTGACGTTCGCCGTCGGCGGGATCACCCCGTCGCGCATGGCGAGCAGCGCGGTCGCGACGTCCAGCGGCGCCGCGCCCGAACCCAGCCGACCCGTCATCGTCTTCGGCGCGGTGACGGGAACCCCCCGCGGCCCGAAGACCTCGGTGAGCGCCGTCGCCTCGATCCGGTCGAGCTCCGGCACACCGGACGCGTCCGCGAAGACCACGTCGATGTCGCCGGCCTCCAGGCCCGCGTCCGCGAGCGCGATCTCGATCGCCTTCCGCAGCGTCGGCTCACGGCCGCTGTCCGGAGCCGGGTCGAAGGTCGAGCCGTAGCCGCAGATCTCCCCGTACACCTCGGTCACCCCGCGCCGGCGGGCCGCCTCGGCGTCCTCCAGGATCAGCAGCGCGCCGCCCTCGCCGGGCACGTACCCGGAGGCGTCCGCGTCGAAGGGCAGATAGGCGCGGTCGGGCCGCTCCTCCGTGCTCATCTTCCCGGTGGTCAGCTGGGCCACCCAGCCCCACGGGCAGATCGCCGCGTCGACGCCGCCCGACAGGATCAGATCGCTGCCCTTGCGGACCAGACGGCGCGCGTGCGCCAGCGCGTCCAGACCGCCGGCCTGGTCGCTGACGACCACACCGCTGGGGCCGCGCAGCCCGTGCCGGATGGAGATCTGGCCGGTGTTCACCGCGTAGAACCAGGCGAAGGACTGGTACGCGGAGACGTACTGGCTGCCCTTGCTCCACAGGTTCTGCAGCTGGTCCTGACCGAACTCGAAGCCGCCCGAGGAGCTGGCGGTCATCACGCCCATGCCGTACTCGTCGGCCTCCTCCACGCTCACCCCGGCGTCCGCCAGGGCGTGCTCGGCGCCGACGAGCGCGAGCTGCGTCATACGGTCCGTCTGCGGCACGAGCCGGCTCGGCAGGTGCTCCTTGACGACGAAGCCGTCGATCTGGCCGGCGAGCTTCGAGGGGTACTGCTCCGGATCGAAGCGCTCGATGCGGCCGATGCCGCTCTTCGACGCGCGCGTCGCTTCCCAGTACTCCGTCAGGCCGAAACCGTTGGGCGACACGACACCGATGCCGGTCACCACGACCTTGGTGGAGCTCATGCCGTCGTCCTGTCCGGTCGGGCGAGAACCATCGCGCTCTGGAAACCGCCGAATCCGCTGCCGACCGTCAGCACCGTGTCGGTGCGCCAGTCGCGCGCGGTCAGCGGCACGTAGTCGAGATCGCACTCGGGGTCGGGCGTGTGCAGGTTCGCAGTAGGGGGCACCACGTTGTTCTCCATGGCCAGGACGGAGGCGGCGATCTCGATCGAGCCGATCGCGCCGAGCGAGTGGCCGACCATCGACTTGATCGAGCTCACGGGGGTCCGGTAGGCGTGCTCGCCGAGGCTGCGCTTGAAGGCGCTGGTCTCGTGCCGGTCGTTCTGCTTCGTGCCCGAGCCGTGGGCGTTGACGTAGTCCACGGCCTCCGGGGCGAGCCTCGCCTCGTTCAGCGCGGAGGAGATGGCCTCGGCCATCTCCCGGCCGTCGGGGCGCAGCCCGGTCATGTGGAAGGCGTTGCAGCGGCTGGCGTAGCCGGCGATCTCGGCGTAGATGTGGGCGCCGCGCCGGCGGGCCGACTCCAGCTCCTCCAGGACGAACATCGCCGCGCCCTCGCCGAGGACGAATCCGTTGCGGGTCAGGTCGAAGGGCCGGGAGGCGTGCTCGGCGTCGTCGTTGCGCGAGGTCGTGGCCTTGATCGCGTCGAAGCATGCCACCGAGATCGGCGAGATCGGCGCGTCCGAGGCGCCGGTGATCATCACGTCGGCGGAGCCGTCGCGGATCAGCTCGGCCGCGTAGCCGACCGAGTCGATGCCTGACGTACAGCCGGTGGAGACCACCGTCGAGGGCCCCTCGGCGCCGACCGCCCAGGCCACCTCGGCCGCGAACGAGCTGGGCACGAAGTAGTTGTAGAGGTGCGGGACGGCGTACTCGTGGTCGACCAGGTCCAGCCGGCCGCCGTCGCTGACGACCCGGTACTCCTCGTCGAGCCCCATCGTCGCGCCGACGGCGCTGCCGACCGCCACACCGATCCGGTGCGGCGCGTGCGCGCCCACGTCGAGCCCGCTGTCCGCCATCGCCTCGCGCGCCGTGACCAGCGCGAACTGCGCCGCCCTGTCGGTGCGCCGGATCTCTTGCGGGCCGAGCCCGTGCTCCTCCGGGTCGAAGTCGATCTCGGCCGCGACACGGGAGCGGAACGGCGCGGGATCGAAGAGGGTGATCCCCCGCGTCGCCGTTCGGCCCTCGCTCAGCAGGCTCCAGAAGTTCTTGGTCCCGATTCCGCCCGGGGCGGCCACGCCGACCCCGGTGATGACCACACGCCTGCCGGTCACTGAGACTCCCAGTGGTAGAAACGCTTCGCCATCGCGTCCGCGGGGGAGCGCCAGGTCGCCGGGTCGTAGGCCTCGATGAAGGGCTTCAGGTCCTGGCTGATCCGGACGAACCGCGGGTCGGTCTTCGCCTCCTCGATCAGCTCTCCGCCGTTCTCGCCGTCGAAGTCCTGGAGATGGAAGTACAGACCGTTGAACATGAAGAGCTGACGTCGCCGCGTCCCCATGCGGTTCGGCATGTCGGTCTCGTCGAAAGCGCCGAAGAGCCGCGCCACCTCGTCACTCGAGCGGGAGTCCATTCGGGCCACTATCAGATTGCTGTGCATTCGACCGCCTCCTCGGGGGTGTGCTGCGCCTCTATCTCAGTTGCTTGACCAGTGCCGACCATGTGGCGAGCTCCTCTTCCGACAACGGCGGCAGACAGGGCTGGTCGGCGGAGTGAGGTGGGGGCCAGAGGCCCTGCCATTCCAGAGGCGGATACATTCCGGTCCACGCAAAACCCATCCACATCAGGCCCTTGCCGAAGTCCTTCCACATGGATTGCATGGCGGACCTGAGCCTTGAGCCCATGTCAATCTCCATTCGCCGGGAACCACCCGGTGCCCACCTTGGGCGACCTCTCTCGAGCCGGGGTCGGGGACCTGTCGAACTCCGCTGGAGCGTTCGGTACCCGACGGGATTCGGGGGCACGGCAAAGGGGCGGTTCCCGGTGGTGCCGGGAACCGCCCCTGGGGTGGGCGCTGGCGCGGTCAGCGCGAGGCGACGAGCAGCCCCCGGGACCGCAGCACCCGGCGCTCCAGCGGGGCGAAGCACAGGAGGTCGACGGCGACACCGACGACGAGTATCAGGATGATCCCGAGGAGCACGCCGGCCATGTCGGAGAACTCCCGCTGGTTCTCCAGATAGCGCCCGAGGCCGAGCCCGAGTTCGGGCGAGGAGGCGATCAGCTCGGCGGCCATCAGGGAGCGCCAGGAGAACGCCCAGCCCTGCTTGAGCCCGGCCAGATAGCCGGGCAGGGCGGCCGGCAGCAGGACGTGCCGGACGCCGCGCGGCCCGGTCGCGCCGAGCGTCCGGCCGGCCTGCAGGAAGAGCGGCGGGACCTGGTCGATCCCGGAGATCAGCCCGTTGGCGATCGACGGCACCGCGCCGAGCAGGATCACCGCGTACATCGCCGAGTCGTCGATGCCGAGCCAGATCACGGCGGCCGGCACCCAGGCGACCGACGGCAGCGACTGGAGCCCGGCGAGGACGGGGCCGACGGCGGCCCGTACGGGACGGACCCGGGCGACGAGCAGACCGATCGGGGTGCCGATCGCGACGGCGAGCAGGAAGCCCGAGAGTCCGCGCCACAGGCTGGTCCAGATGATCGAGAACAGCGTGCCCTCGTACCAGAGGTCGGTGAGCGCGACCCACACGTCGGCCGGGGGCGGCAGCTTGTCGGGGGTCGTCAGGTGCAGGCTGTGGGCGAGCTGCCAGGCGCCGAGCACCAGGGCGACGCCGAGGAGCGGCGGCAGCGCCTTCTGCCGCAGCACCCGGCCGAGCGGGGCGCGCTCCGTGGGCACGGTCTCCAACGCGTCGAGCCCGGCCCCGACCCCGGCGGACTCGTCGGTGCGCGGGCGGAGGTCAATGCTGGACGACATGGCGGCGGATCTCCCCACGCAGGTGCTCGGTGATCTCGGAGGACAGCGCCGCGACCCCGGCGGACTCGGCGCGGCGCGGCTGCGGCAGGTCGACGTTCCACTCACGGGCGATCCGGCCGGGCCGCGACGACAGGAGCACGACGCGCCCGCCGAGCCGGACGGCCTCGCTCACGTTGTGCGTGACGAACAGGACGGTGAGCCCGCGCTCGGCCCAGATCCGGGTCAGCTCGTCGTGCAGGACGTCCCGGGTGATGGCATCCAGCGCCGCGAACGGCTCGTCCATCAGGAGCACGCGCGCGCCCTGGGCGAGGGCGCGGGCCAGGGCGACGCGCTGGCGCATGCCGCCGGAGAGCTCGTGCACCCGCTTGCCGTGGGCGCCGCCGAGCCGGACGAGGCCGAGGAGCCGCTCGGCCTCGGCCCGGCGCCGCTCGCGCGGGACCCCGGCCAGACGCAGCGCCAGCTCGACGTTGCCGCCGGCGGTCAGCCACGGGAACAGCGCGTGGTCCTGGAACATCAGGGCCGGCCGGGGCCCGGGCACCTCGATGGTCCCGGAGTCGGGCGTGTCGAGCCCCGCCACCAGGTTCAGCAGCGTGGACTTGCCGCAGCCCGAGGCGCCGAGCAGCGTGACGAACTCGCCCGGGGCGACGTCCAGGTCGATGCCGTCGAGCACGGGCGCGTCCGCGCCGGGGCGCCCGAAGGACTTGGAGACCCGCGCGAGCCGCACGGCGGGGGGCGGCGCCGGGGCGGCGGCCCCGACACGGCGGGTGTCCTTCTGGGGGGTCAGTGCCGTGGTCACGGGCACCTCCTGAGGGAGTGGTCGGGGAGGACGGACGGAGTGCGGCCGCGCGGCGTTCGGGGTACGGCGTCGGCGGGGCGGCCGTACGGCGTCAGGCGGCGACGCCGAGTCCGGCGTCCGGCACGGGGGGCCGCCCGGCCGCCGCGAGTACCCGGTTCAGCGGGCGCAGGTCGTAGATACCGCTGAGGTCGGCCTCCTTCAGGAGGCCCGCGGCGACCGCGTGGTCGGCCTGGGTGCGCAGAGTGGCGGCCAGCGGGTCGTCGAGGAAGACGATGCCGCGCCAGGCCCGGTCGAGGACGGCGGGTTCGAGCCGGCCGCCGGTGAGCCGTTCGGCGTACGCGGCGGCGTCGGCCCGCGCCCGCTCCGGAGCCGCGGCGATGGCCGCGTTGGTGGCCACCGAGCCGCGCAGCACGGCCTCGACGACATCCGGGTGCGCGGCCAGGAAGGGCTGTGCGACGACGAGGTGGGTGATGACGAACGCGCCGCCGGGCCAGCGGGACCGCTCGTCGAGGAGGACCTTCGCGCCGAGCGCGACCAGCTGGGCGGCGGCCGGCTCGGGCACCCAGGCACCGTCGACGGAGCCCGAACGGTAGGCGCCCAGGAGGGTCTTGTTGTCGGTGCGGACGACGGAGACCTCGCCGGCGCCGGTGGCGGGGTCCACCTCGTACCCCTGCTCCGCGAGATAAGTGAGGAGGGCGACGTCCTGGGTGTTGCCGAGCTGCGGGGACGCGATCCGGGTGCCCCGGAGGTCGGCGGCGGTCCTGATCCGCGCCGGGTTCACCACGAGCCGGACGCCGCCGGAGGCCGCACCGGCGACGATCCGCAGAGACGTACCGCCCGACCGCACCCAGCTGTTGATCGCGGGGGAGGGGCCGATCCAGGCGAGGTCGAGAGCCCCGGCGTTGAGGGCCTCGATGGCGGTGGGACCGGCGTTGAAGACCTGCGTCCTGAGCCGGGTGTCACCCAGCTCCTTCTGGAACAGGCCCCGGCGCAGCCCGACGAGCGCGGTGCCGTGCGTCAGGTTCGCGAAGTGGCCGACGCGTACGGTGTCGGCGGAGAGCCGGGAGGTCGTACCCGCGGTGACGGCCACCGGGTCGGCACCGGCCCGGTCGGCGGCCCGGGAGCCGTAGCCGCAGGAGGCGAGGAGCCCGGTGGCGGTCAGCGCCGCCCCGCCCCGCAGGGCCGCCCGCCGGGTCGACCCGCCGGGCGCGCGGCGCGGGGTCCCCGGCTCCGGGTGCGGCGCCATCAGACCCAGGCCCCGTCGTCCGCCGCCGACCCGGCGGTGCGGGCGGACCCGGTGCGCGCGGACCCGAAGGGCTCGCCCGCCATGCCGGCCGCGAGCGTCGTACCGTCGGCGGGGTCGATCAGCAGGAAGGACCCGGTCCCGCGGTTGTCGGCGTACGTGTCCAGTGCCAGCGGCTCCGCCGTGCGCAGCACCACCCGACCGATGTCGTTGACGTGCAACTCATGGTCACCGGACCGCTGTTCGAGCGTGCCGATGTCGATCCGGTACGTCAGCTCCCGGACCACGGCGCGCACGGTCCGGGTGGTGTGCTTGAGCAGTACCTTGGCGCCGACGCGCAGCGCACGCTCGTCGAGGTGGCAGAGGCCGGCCTCCACGTCCCGCGTCGGAACGGGCGCCAGACCGGCGGCGGCGATCAGGTCGCCGCGCGAGACGTCGATGTCGTCGACGAGCCGTACGGTGACCGACTGCGGGGCCCAGGCGAGGTCGACCGGCTTTCCGAAGGCGTCGATCCCGGCGACGGTGGTGGTGCGGCCGGAGGGCAGCACGGTCACCGGGTCCCCGACGGCCAGCACGCCGGAGGCCAACTGGCCTGCGTAGCCGCGGTAGTCGGGGTGCTCGGCGGTCTGCGGCCGGATCACGTACTGGACGGGGAAGCGGGCCGGCTCGCCGCTCGGGTCGCTGCCGACCGGGACGGTCTCCAGGTGTTCGAGCAGCGTCGGGCCGCCGTACCAGTCCATGTGCGCGGAGGGCTCGACGACGTTGTCCCCGGCGAGCGCGGAGAGCGGGATCGCCACGACGTCCCGGACGCCGAGCTCGGTGGCGTACGACGTGAACTCCTCGGCGATGGCGGCGAAGACGGACTCCGCGTAGCCGACCAGGTCCATCTTGTTCACGGCCAGGACCACGTGCGGGACCCGGAGCAGGGCGGCGACGGCGGCGTGCCGGCGGGTCTGCTCGACGACGCCGTTGCGGGCGTCGACGAGGACGACCGCGAGATCGGCCGTCGAGGCGCCGGTGACCATGTTCCGCGTGTACTGCACATGGCCCGGGGTGTCGGCGAGGATGAACCGGCGGCGGGGCGTGGCGAAGTAGCGGTACGCGACGTCGATGGTGATGCCCTGCTCGCGCTCGGCGCGCAGCCCGTCCGTGAGGAGGGCGAGGTCCGGGGTGTCCTGGCCGCGGTTGCGGGAGGCGTGCTCGACGGCTTCCAGCTGGTCGGCGAGGACCGACTTGGAGTCGTGGAGGAGCCGGCCGACCAGGGTGGACTTGCCGTCGTCGACGGAGCCCGCGGTGGCCAGGCGCAGCAGCGAGGCGGCGGGGCCCAGCTCGGATGCCGTGTGCTCGGGTGCCGCGTCGTGCCGCGTGGCGGTGGCTTCCTGTGCGGTGGTCATGGCTAGAAGTACCCCTCGCGCTTGCGGTCTTCCATGGCGGCCTCGGACAGCTTGTCGTCGGCGCGGGTGGCCCCGCGCTCGGTGAGCCGGGAGGCGGCGATCTCGGCGATGACGTCCGCGTCGACGGCGGCGGCGGAGTCGACGGCGCCGGTGCAGGACATGTCACCGACGGTGCGGTAGCGGACGAGCCGCTTCTCCACGGTCTCGGACTCCTTCGGGCCGCCCCACTCGCCGGCGGTCAGCCACATGCCGTCGCGGGCGAACACCTCGCGTTCGTGGGCGTAGTAGATCTCGGGGAGCTCGATCTTCTCGCGCTGGATGTACTGCCAGACGTCCAGCTCGGTCCAGTTGGAGAGCGGGAAGACGCGGACGTGCTCGCCGGGGGCGTGCCGGCCGTTGTAGAGGGCCCACAGTTCGGGGCGCTGGCGGCGCGGGTCCCACTGGGAGAACTCGTCGCGCAGCGAGAAGACGCGCTCCTTGGCGCGGGCCTTCTCCTCGTCGCGGCGGCCACCGCCGAAGACGGCGTCGAAGCGGTGCTGCTGGATCGCCTCGGTCAGCGGGACGGTCTGCAGCGGGTTGCGGGTGCCGTCGGGGCGCTCGCGGAGCTTGCCGGCGTCGATGTACTCCTGCACGGAGGCCACGTGCAGCCGCAGCCCGTGCCGGGCGACGACCCGGTCGCGGTAGGCGATGACCTCGGGGAAGTTGTGCCCGGTGTCGACGTGCAGGAGCGTGAAGGGGATCGGCGCGGGGGCGAAGGCCTTCAGCGCCAGGTGCAGCATGACGATGGAGTCCTTGCCGCCGGAGAAGAGGATCACCGGCCGCTCGAACTCGCCCGCCACCTCGCGGAAGATGTGGACGGACTCCGCTTCCAGGGCGTCCAGGTGCGACAGCGCGTAAGGGTTCTCCGGGGCGTCGATCGGGCCGCGGGTCGCGGTCGGCATGCTCACAGGAGGCCCCTCTCGGTCAGGAAGGCGTGCAGCTCGGCCACACACCCGGCCACGGACCGGCCCTGGGTCCTGATGCGCAGCTCGGGGTCGGCCGGGATCTCGTACGGGTCGTCCACACCGGTCAGACCGGTGATCTCCCCGGCGGTCTGCCGCGCGTACAGACCCTTCACGTCGCGCGCCGAGCAGACCTCGACGGGCGTGTCCACATGGATCTCGAGGAACGCCGTGTCGCGCCCGGCGTGGCGCTCCCGCACGGCGGCCCGGGAGGCGGCGTACGGGGCGATGACCGGCGCGAGGACGGTGACGCCGTGCGCGGCGAGCCGCTCCGCCACGAAGCCGATCCGGGTCACGTTGGTGTGCCGGTCCTCCCGGCTGAACCCGAGCCCCGCCGACAGATGGGCGCGGACCTCGTCACCGTCGAGCACCTCGACCGGGCGCCCCTCGGCGCGCAGCCGCTCGGCGAGGGCACGGGCGAGGGTGGTCTTTCCCGCGCTGGGCAGCCCGGTCAGCCACACGGTGGCGCCGCGCGGCCGGGGGAGGGCCGCCGCGGTGACCCCGGGGGCCGGGGCGCCCACGGCGGCGAGGGTGGGAGCAGTGGTCACGGTGATGCTCTCCTGCACGTGAGTCGACTTCGGTGGTGTCGGTCCGCTCAGGCGGTGACGAACTCGGCGAGGGTGCGGCCGAGGACGTCCATGTCGATCCGGTGCCAGGAGCCCGGCAGTTCGAGGCCGCGCCCGTTCGGGAGGGCGTCGGCGGTGGCCCGCGCGGCGGCACGCAGCCACTCACTGGTCCCGCTGCTGTTGAGGACCAGGGTCTCCGTCCTGTACGCGGCAAGCCGCTCGACCGGCACCTCGTAGTCGCCGCAGACGGCGATGTCGTACAGGAGGGTGTGGGCGTTCGTCTCGTTCATCGCCCAGATCGGGCCGCGGCGCCACTCGGCGACGTTGTCGGGCGTGAGGCCCAGGAAAGAGCCGAGGAAGTACTCGACGGCCTCGTGGCGCCGGTCCTCCGAGAGCAGCACGCGCGTCGTCTTCGCCACGTTCCACGGGGGCTTCGGGAAGCCGTCGACCCGGTAGAACGGCTCGTGCAGCGCCAGCTTGGTGATCGGCAGGCCGGCGAACGCCGCCTCGAGCGCCAGATTGGCGCCCGAGGAACCGGCGAACACCACGGCCTCGCCACCGGCGGCCTCGATCACCGCGGCGAGGTCCTCGACCTCGCGCTCGACGGCGTACTCGGGCGCGTCGCCGCTCTCGCCGCGCCCGCGGCGGTCGTACACGTACGTGGTGCAGTGCGGCGCCAGCTCGGGGACGAGGGCGTCGAAGATCGTGTGATCACGGAACGAGCCGTTCAGCAGCACGATCGGCGGGCCGTCACCCGACTTCTCGTAGGCGATCGTCGTGCCGTCCCGGGAAACGACCTTGCGCATCACGCACTCCTCATGCCGCACGGAGGTGCTCTCACCTCGTCGAATGTCGGCATCCTGGAGCGCGCCGGTGGACGGCCGGTCGAGGACCGGTCGCGGGTGCTCCCGCGCTGGTCAGGAGAGCCAGCCGGCCTCGGTGGCGATCCGGACGGCATCGATCCGGTTACGCGCGTTGAGCTTCATCACCGTGGTCGTCAGGTAGTTGCGCACCGTGCCGAGGGACAGGTGCAGCTTCGCTGCGATCTCCCGTGGCTCGTCGCCCTGCGCGGCCATGCGCAGCACCTCGGTCTCGCGTTTGGACAGCGGGTTCTCACCGATGTCCCAAGCGCTCATCACTAACTGCGGGTTGATCACGCGCCGGCCTGCCGCGACCTCCCGGACCGCCTGCGCGAGTCCTTCGGCCGGGGAGTCCTTCAGCAGGAACCCCGACACCTTCGCGGACATCGCGCGACGCAGCAGACCGGGGCGTCCGAGCCCGGTCATGATCAGCGTGCGGCACTCCGGCAACTTGTCGTGCAACGCCTCGGCCGCGGTGAGGCCGTCCATCCCGGGCAGGTCGACGTCCATGATCGCCACGTCGGGCCGACAGGACAGGGCGGTGGGGACGATCAGGTCCCCTCTGTCCACCACGCCGACGACTTCCAGGTCCGGTTCCAGTTGGAGCAGCGCGACCAGCGCTCCCCGCACCATGTGCATGTCCTCGGCCAGGAGAATTCTGAGCAGCCGATCCCCCACTTGTCCCCCTTTGACTTCTGCCGATGAGAAAGGGCATTCACGGTCCCGAATGCCCATGAATTATCAGATCGCGGCGTCCTCCTGCTGCAGTGTGAAGGGCCGGTCCTCCGTCAGGAAAGTATCGAGGTCCACATCATGAGGCCGCCGATGTTCAGGCGTCTCCCCCGCGCCGGGCAGGGCACGGTATCCGCGCGCCACGAGCCGTACGTCCGCGAGGGCCCGGCGGGAGAGGTCGAGCACGGTGGTCAGCTCGTCCCGGGCGGGCTCCGGGGCGTCAGGCAGCAGCCGGTGGACGAGCGCGCATTTCATGGTGATCGTGGAGAGGCTGGATCCGAGCACCTCGTGGAGCTCGCGTTCCACGAGCAGCCGCTCCCGGTCGACGGCCAGCCGAGCGAGCGCGCCACGGGCCTCGTGGAGGGCGATCACCAGTCGGTACAGCGCCGTGAATCCGTAGACGACGAGTCCCGCGACGAGCGAGGAATCCGTAAGGTAGACGACGTCGTACAGCGGAGTTCCGGCCGCGGCCGCCAGGGGCGCGACGACGCCGATGGCCGCTCCGTACAGCCAGAGCCGCAGGGTGCCGACGGTGGTGATGAGGAGCGAGCCGGCGAAGAATCCGGCCATCGAGCCCCAGGGGGCGCCGAGCCAAAGGAGCGGCGCGTACGTGGCGATGGCCTGGAGTGCGAGGGTGAGCGCGCGGGTGCGGGCCGGCCAGGTGCGCGGGCGGCGTAGCGAGTGGAGGAGCTGGAGCGCGACGACGACGGCGAAGCAGCCGAGGAAGCCGAGCAGTTCGAGGCCGGATCCCGCGCCGCCGGCGGCGTTGATGACGACGATGACGGTGTAGCCGACGAGGACGGCGATGAGCATGCCGCGGGCCATCCGGATCGCCCAGTGCAGGGCGGCGGGCTCGTGCTCCTCGGCGCCGGCCCCGTCCGTACGGTCCACGGCGGCGGCCCCGTCGGTTTCCGTGTCGGCCTCAGGGCCCTTCGCCGGCTCCACCGGCACGTGGGCGAGGACCTCGAACCAGCCGTCGTCCGTGGGCCGTCCGGTGAGGTCGCCGCCGACGCCGTTCACCCGGGTCTTCAGGTTGCCGAGGCCGCTGCCGCCCCCGCCGATGGTGTCCCGGCCGGTCTCCCCCGCGCCGTCGTTGCGGATCCGCAGCGTCACCGTCCCGCCCTCGCGGACGGCGGTGATCGCGCAGTGCTCGGCCTTGCTGTGCCGGAGCGCGTTGGTGACGGCCTCGCGCAGCACGATGGCGAGGACGGTGTCCAGCTCCTTCGGCAGCGGGCCGCAGTCCAGCTCGGTGACGGTCTCGATTCCGGCGTCGGCGAGGACGGAGCGGGCGGACTCGGCCTCGGCGGCGAGCGACATGTCGCGGTAGCCGGTCGCGACCAGGGTCACGTCGGCCAGGGCCTCACCGGCGATGCCGAGCACCCCGGCGACCTCGGAGCGGGCGCGGTCGGGCGCCGACGGGATCAGCCGGTGGCCGAGTTCGCTCTTCAGGGCGATCGCCGAGAGGCTGTAGCCGAGAAGGTCGTGGAGGTCGCCCGCGACCCGGAGCCGTTCCTGGACGACGGCCATCCCGGCGAGTTCGCGCCGGGTCTCGCGGAGTTCGGCGACCAGGCCGGAGAGCGAGCTGACCCCGTAGATGATGAGGCTGAAGAGGAGCGTGACGCCGAGGCTGTAGAGCGCGACGCCCGCCCCCGCGATCGTGACGACGATCGGCACGATGACGCCGGTGACGAGCGCGAAGAGCGGCCAGCGGAGCCGGCCGGACACGACGAGGAGAACCGATCCGCCGAGCAGCCCGGTCATCGCGCCCCAGGGCATGCCGAGCCAGACGAGCGGCAGGTAGGTGACCACGGCCTGCGCGGAGAGCGTGAGGGCGCGGACGCGTACGGGCCAGGTGTGCGGGCGCCGGGTGGAACAGGCGAACTGCAGCGGGAGCAGCGCCGCCAGACTGACCGCGAGCAGTGCGAGCCGCGCGGCTCCGGGCTCCTCCCCGAGGACGTTCAGGACGGTCACGAGGGTGTGACCGCCGAGCACGCCCAGGGTGATGAGCAGGGCCATGCGCGGGGCCTGGGGGTCGGACTCGTCGTCCCGTCTTTCGTCCCGGGATGTGTCGAGCATGGGCGTGTGCCTCCTAGCCATACCTGCGGTGACTGAGAAGCACAGGCGAGCGCCTGGGCATCCCCCCGAAATACCGCGGATGATCTTACAGGCGAGGCATCACGTTGTCGTGGGCGCAACCCCCAATTTTTAGACGCGTTGGCCAGGAACAATCGTCAATTGAACTGATTCATGGGGAAGTTAAAGAAAGAGTGGTATCGGGTTCAGATCCTCGTAACGCGTCGGCGCGGAAAGCCTCCCGAGCCGCACCGGCACGTCGAACAGCCGCCCCGGCGCGAACCTCGCCCAGAAGTGCCGCAGCCCCGGCACGACCACCTTCACCACCGGCAGCTCCAGATCGGGCCGCGTCTGGTCCAGGACCAGCACCTCGAGACCGTGGCTCCGGGCCAGACCGACCAGATGCTCCAGATCGTCCCGGAGATCGGAGCGCGGCACGTACCCGTACGATTCCGGCGTCCGCGTCGGCAGCTCCGGATCGGGCAGCAGGTACGGCTGGTCCGCGACCGTCGCCCCGCGCAGCCAGTCGAGCAGATGGGCCGGAAGACCCGGCGCGTACCCCCGCGTCCCCGACGGCAGCGAGGGCAGCATCTGTCCCAGCTCCGTGACCGCCCGGCTCAGCGCGACCGCCGGATCGAGGTGCGCCCCGAAGCCCAGCATGATGTCCTCCGCCGGCCCCTCGGTCCGGCGCGACACCGCGGCCATCACCGGGATCCCCAGGTCGGCCGTGAGGTCCAGGACCCAGATCGAACGGCCCAGCTCCCGGAAGCGCTCGGGCAGCGCCGCCACCCACGGATCGCCGAACGCCGTCAGGTCCACCGCGGCGTGCCGGGTGCGGTTGTACCACCACAGCGCCACCGCGTCGCGCTCCACCAGCTCCAGGAAGCCCTGGAGGATCGCGTCCTCCACGGAGCCGCCCGCGGCGTTGCCGTTCGAGTCGGCCACGACCGAGGCCACCGAGGGACCGCCGAAGTACACCTGCGCCGAGGGCAGCAGCCGCTGCTCCTCACCGGTGAGCGACCACACCGGCGTCCACTCGATCTCCGCTTCCTCGTCGAACCGCTCCGGCACGTACTCGAAGGGGATGCCCGAGGCGTTCCACCGCTCGCGGTCCGCGTACTGCCGCTCGTCGAACAGCATGCAGTCACCCGGGTGCACGGCCCGGCCCGCCAGCTCGCGATAGCTCCCGCGCACGGTCTCCTCGTCGCCGAAGCGCGTCGCGCTGTACCGCTCGACCGCCTCGCACAGCGCGCTGACCCGCGCCTCCACGTCCGTCCGCCCCTTGCCGCCGCTCTGCATCCGCAGCCCCGCGCGGAGCGCGGACAGGTCGCCCTCCGGCAGCGCCAGATTCGGCCCTGACCGGTAGCAGTGCAGGAACGAAGGGGCCTGCGGGTCCCGCACGACCCGCTCCGTGATCCCGGTGACCGGATCGGCCAGCCGCCCGAACCGCTCCCACATCTGCTCCGCCGAGAGCGCCCGGTGACCGCTCCCCCCGGCCGCGCCCTTCGGCCGGGACACCGGCACCACCGGCCGTCGCGTCCGCTCCGCGACCATCCCCGTGTCCCCGCAGTCCGGGCACTGTGGCCGCGCCGCCACCGGATGGTGACCGGCCGCGAGCGTCAGCGTGTCCAGCGTCCACAACATGCCCTGGCGCTCCTCGCGCAGCCCCGCCAGCCACTTCGCCGCCTCCAGGGCCGCCGTCTGCAACCCCAGTTCCCGCGTGGCCGCCAGCGAGGCCTCCGGCACCCGCACCGGGCCCGCGAGCCCCAGCGCACGCCGCACGTGCGACTCACCGCGCCGGTGGGAGCGGAGCCGTACCGCCAGACAGGACCAGCAGGCGCCCGCCGTACCCGGCCGGAACACCGGACCGACCCAGAGCTGTGCCCCGTACGGCTTCGCCGGCAGCCAGGGCCTGCCGTCCGCGAGCCGCGCCGCGTTGAACTCGGCCAGCGCCGGATCCAGATAGTCGTCGCACACGACCAGGGTGAAGGGCGCGTCCGGGCCACAGGTCAGCCCCGCCGCGCGGCAGGCACGCTCGGCCGCCGCCGCGTCGGCACCGCCGAGCGCCACGACGGACACCTCGGCGTCCGCCGGACCGCCGACCCCCGCCAGATCCCAGTACGCGCCGGCGGCGGCGTCCTGGGGGCCCGTGTGGAAACCGACCAGACCCGCGGCGGTGAGCCGGTCGAGCATGCCGTCCAGCTGCTCCGCGGGGAACTCCGTGGCCTCGCGCAGCTCGGGCAGGGTCAGCGACCCGTCGAGCAGCGGGGCCACCTTCTGGATGGCGTTGCCGGAGAGGGCGGTCGTCCCCCGGGGCGAGACGAGGTAGACGGCCTCGCCCGGGACGATCTCGGCCCGCAGGTGGCGCCGGAATCCGATCGGTCGTGTGTCCACACGCATGGCGCGGGCCCGCTCTCTACTGAGCCGCGACCGCGACCGGAGTCAGGATGGCGCACCATCCGGTGGGGTCGCCGGTGGCGCCGGTGGTGCCGTCCAGGTTCTCGATGATCAGGTCGTCGGCGCTGGGGGTGATCTGCATGGGTCCGTTGCCTCTCTCGTCCGTTGCCGCGGTTGTCGGCGCCGCGGTGTGACCCAACTCTCCAACTTGGGCCGCGCGGGCCGCCATGCCCCGATTCACGTTCGCCGGGTGAATTTTTCACATCGGAGAGATGCGCAGCTCAGTGGGCAAGTTCCGCCCCTCTCGGCATGCTCGTAGACCGAGATCGATAGGTGCGATGCCTGGAGGAATGGAAATGTCCGAAGGCCCCAAGAGGTACGACCCCGTCAACACCGGGCAGCAGTCCGGACAGCTGAGCGTCGGGCTGCTCGGCTCACTGTCCGTGCACCTCGACGGGGCGCCGGTGGCGGCCAGCGCGCCCAAGCAGCGCCAGGTCCTCGCCCTGCTCGCGCTCAACGCGGGCCGGATCGTCACGGTGCCGACGCTGATCGAGGAGCTGTGGGGGGACCGCCCCCCGCGCAGTCACGCCACCACCCTGCAGACCTACGTCCTCCAGCTGCGCAACGCGCTGGCGGCCGCCGATGCCGATCGCCCCGGCGTGCGGCAGATCCTGAGCACCCGTCACAGCGGCTATCTCCTGGAAGCGGACGCCTGCACGACGGACGTCTCCGTCTTCGAGAACCGGGTACGGGCCGGGCGCGCCGCCTCCGAGGCCGGCGACCACCGCCGCGCCTCCGAGGAACTCCGTCAGGCGCTCCAGCTCTGGCGTGGCCCCGCGCTCGTGGATGTCCGCAAGGGCAGCGTCCTGGAAATCGAGGCCGTCTCCCTGGAGGAGAGCCGGCTCGGCGCCCTGGAGCGGCGCATCGAGTCCGACCTGGCCCTCGGCCGCCACGCCGACCTGCTCGGCGAACTGACCCGGGTGGTCGCGCGGAACGCGATGCACGAGAACCTCTGCGCGTACCTGATGATCGCCCTCTACCGGGCGGGCCGCGTCGGCCGCTCCCTGGAGGCCTTCCGCCGGCTCAGGTCCGTCCTCAACCACGAGCTGGGCGTCGAGCCCTGCCCGCGCCTCCAGAACCTCCAGGCGGCGATCCTCTCCGGCGACCCGGCCCTGGACGTCTGGTCCGTGTCCTGGTCCCCGGAGGAGTTCGCGGCGCACCGTCTCGCGCGGGCCTCCTGAGGCCGCTCAGGCGGCCCTGCGGGCGGAGAGGAACGTTCCGCCCAGGGCCGGCGTGCCGAGGCCGGGCATCAGCACACCCAGGGGGACATGGAGCGGGGGGCAGGCGAGGACGGCGGCGAGCACGTACGGCATGGTCCGGCGGCGACCGTGAGAGCGAGGACGGGCGCGCCTCCGCCTGCCTGCGCGCGGCCCTCGACCGGCTCCGCACCTCGGCGTTCGACCTGTACACGGCGTGAACCCGGGCGCCGTGCGGAGCGCGGGCACTCGCACCGTACGCGGCTCCGGCGCGAGTCGAGTCCCGCTCCAGCCGCGGCGGCGAGACTCGGGCGGCGGCCGGTGCGCCGCACGGCTCACGCGCCGGCACAGCTTCCCGGAGGAGGGCGACGGATGGCTTCCCTGACGGCGGTCGACGGGGTGGTGGAGCAGCGGGTACGGCTCCACTGCCTCGCCCACGCGGGCGCGGGCGTGTCCAGCTACCGCCGCTGGCCGGTGGCGGCCGGTCCCGCGGTGGACGTGGCGGCCCTGCCGCTGCCCGGCCGGGACGGCCGACGGCGCGAACCGCGCGTCACCGACCGCGCGGGGCTCCTCGGCGACCTGCTCGGACCGCTCCTCGAGACGGCGCGCTCCGGCCCGTACGCGCTGTACGGGCACAGCCTGGGCGCGCTGGTCGCCTACACGCTGACCCGGGCACTGGCCGACGAGGGGGCACCCCCGCCCCTGTTCCTCGCGGTGGGCGCCTGCCTGCCGCCGCACGCCACGGCCGCCCTGATGAGCGCGGCGGAGGCCCCCGACGAGCAGCTGCTCCCGCTCCTCGGCGAACTCGGCTCGCTGCCGAAGGGGGCCGCCGCCGACCCCGGGGGGCTGTGGCGCCGCTCCGTCCTGCCCGTGCTGCGCGACGACCTGCGGCTGGCCAAGGCCCTGCGGCGGGCGGCCCTTGACCCCGCCACCGGAGGACCCGTGAGCGTGCCCCTGCTCGTCTTCGCCGGCAGCGACGACCCGCTGGCCGTCCCGTCCGCGCTCCGGGAATGGCGGCAGTGGACCACCGGGCCCATCACCGTGCGCACCCTGGTCGGGGGCCACTTCTTCGCGGGGGACGACGCGCTGCCCGCCCTGATCGGCGAGGCCTGCCGGGAGCACGTGTCCCGTACGCCGGCCGCCGGGTCGGCCGGGACCCGTACCGCCGACGGTGCGCGGTGAGGCGGGTCGTCGTCACCGGTGTGGGCGTGGTGGCCCCCGGCGCCCTCGGCACCGGCGACTTCTGGGCGCCGCTCACCTCCGGGCGCACGGCGACACGCGGCGGCACCCTCTTCGACGCCCGCGGCGCGGCCCGCTCGTACGGGTGCCCGGAGCCCCGGGAGCGCGCCGGCCGGCCGGCCGGTCGAGGCGCGCTCCGCCCGGGTTCGAGCCGGGCTCGGGTCGGCCGCGAGCCGTTCCGGACAGGGTCGTCGGTACGGCCGCCGACCGGGGCGGATCCCGGTGGTGCCTGCCGACAGCCCCGAAACGCGGCGGACGGACGTGCCGGCGTGAGGGACACCGGCACGGCGCGCCACCGCCCCGCACGCGGTGGTCCGAGCCGGCCGCAGTACCGAACGAGAAGGGTGTGGAAGATGTCGGGTGCGCTGGTGCACCGCACGGTCCACGAAGTGGTCGCGGCGGCCCCGGCCGGAGTGCTGTACGGGCTGATCGCGGACGCCACACGGTGGCCGCTGTTCTTCCCGCCCTGCGTCCACGTCGAACAGCTCGACTTCGACGGGACACGGGAGCGGCTGCGCATGTGGGCCACCGTGGGCGACACCGTCAAGTCCTGGGTCTCCAGCCGCCGCCTGGACGTGCAGCGGCTGCGGGTGGAGTTCACCATGGACCCGCCCGCGGCCCCCGCCGAGTCCATGCGCGGAGTCTGGACCGTGGAGCCGCTCGGAGACCGCTCCCGCGTGGTCCTGGAGCACTTCTTCACCGTCTCCGGCGACAACCCGGCCGACGTGGCCCGGGTCGAGGACGTCACGGCCGCCAACAGCAGCATCCAGCTCGACCGGCTGGCCGCGATCGCCGAGCGCTGGACCCGGCTGGACGACCTCGTGTGGTCCTTCGAGGACACCATCCACGTCAACGCCCCCGCCGAGCCGATCTACGACTTCCTCTACCGGGCCGCCGACTGGCCGGCCGAACTCCCCCACGTCACCCTCCTCGACCTGGTCGAGGAGGAACCGGGCGTGCAGGTGATGTCCATGGGCAGCCTGTCCGTCGACGGCGGCACGCACAGCACCGAGTCCATACGCGTCTGCTTCCCCGGCGCCCGGCGCATCGTCTACAAGCAGACCCGCAGCTCGCCGCTGCTCACCGCCCACGCGGGCGAGTGGTCCATCGAGCCCGACGAGACGGGCGTGAACCTGACGGCCCGCCACTATGTGCTGCTCGACGAGGCGAACATCGAGCAGGTGCTCGGCGAGGGCACCGGCGCCGTCGCCGCCGGTCACCACGTGCGCGACGCGCTCGGCCAGGCCTGTCTGTCCGTACTGCGGTATGCCACCCAGTACGCCCTCGGCTCGGTCCACGTCCTGTGAGCACGGCCGACACGACTCGAACCCCCGTGCGAGACACCTCTCCCGCGCGGGGCACCTCCTCCGCACGGAGCACCTCCTCCGCGCCGCGGGCCGCCGAACCGCCGCGAGCCGCCGAACCGCCGCGGGCCGCCGAACCGTCGCGGGCCGAACCGCTGTGGGCCACCGAGCCCCTGCGGGCCGCCCGGCTGGAAGCGGCACTCGGGGACCCGTTCGACCCCGAGAACCCGCACGGGCACCTGGCGCTGCTGCGCGCCGACGAGGCCCGCGAGACGCCCGAGGCCACCGAGGCGCTGCTCGCGGAGGCCGGGCTGGCCGCCGAGTTCGTCCCCCACGACCTCGGCGGCCGGCTCACCGGCCTGGAGGAACTGGCCCGCGTCCTGCGCCCGCTGTTCCGCCGCGACCTCGCCCTCGGCTACGGCTACGGCATCACCTCGCTGTTCGCCGCCTCGTCGGTGTGGACCGCCGGGAACGAGGACCAGCGGCGCTCCCTGGCCCGCGTCCTGCTCGGTGGCGGCCGCGTCACGATCGCGCACCGCGAAGTCGCCCACGCCAACGCCATCCTGCGCAACGAGATGGGCGCCGAGCCGCGCCCCGGCGGTGGCTGGCTGGTCGGCGGGCGCAAGGACGCCGTCATCAACGCCCACCGTGCGGACGCTTTCGTCATGTATGCCCGTACGTCGCACGGGGACGGCCCCCGCAGCCACTCCGTGCTGATCCTCGGCCCCGACGCGCCGGCCGCCGGCGAGGTGCGCCGCCTGGGCCGGGTGGAGATGCCCGGTATGCGCGGGGCGCACTTCTCCGGCCTCGAACTCGACGGCGTGGTCCTGCCGGACGGCGCCCTGGTCGGCGCCGTCGGCGACGGGGTGTCGCTGGCGCTGCGCAGCTTCCAGACCAGCCATTGCCTGATCCCCGGCACCGTGCTGGCGGGCGTCGACAGCGTGCTGCGGCTGGCGGTGCGCGCGGCCACCGAGAGCCGGCCCGACGGCCGCCCCTCGCGCCGCCGGCAGAAGGTGCTCGCCGGGGTCTTCGCCGACCTGCTGGCCTGCGACGCCATGGCGGTGACCGGGCTGCGGGCGATGAGCCTCATGCCCGAGCAGTCGTACCTCCTGGGCGCGGCCGTGAAGTACACGATGCCCGACCTGCTGCGCGAGGACCTGGAGGAACTGGCCACCGTGCTCGGCGGGCGTGGCTACGACCGCGGACCGCTGTACGGGGGCTTCCAGAAGCTCGTGCGCGACCTGCCGGTGGCCGGACTCGGACACGCGGGCACCGCCCTCTGCCAGGCGGTGATCGTGCCGCAGCTGCCAACGCTGGCCCGTACGGCCTGGTTCCGCACCGCGGAACCGCCGGCCGCGCTCTTCACGCCCGGGGCGCCACTGCCCCTCTTCGACCACCGGAGGCTGGCCCACTCCAGTACGGACGACCTGCTGACGGCCACCCTCGTCGGGGTCGCGGGCCGGCTGGAGGGGCACACCGGACACGGGCCCCTGCACGCCGGGCTGGCCGCGCTCGCCCAGGCCTTCGTCGCGGAGCTGCGGGTGCTGCGCGCCCGCTGCGCCGCGCTCAGCGGGGCCTTCGACCCGCAGGCCTGCGCCCTGGCCGACCGCTACGCGCTGGTGCTCTCGGCCGCCGCGGTGCTAGGGCTCTGGGAGGCGCAGGCCGCGCACGGCGACGCGTTCCTCGGGGACCCGGCATGGGCGGTGCTCGCCCTCAGCCGTATCGGCCGCCGGCTGGGCGTGCGGATGGCGGACCTGCCCGACGGGGTCGTCGAGGCGGTACTGGACGAGGCGCTCGACCGGTGCAGGCAGCGGCGCAGCCTCGACCTGTACGGGACACGGCTCGCGGGCTGACGGACCTTCGGACGCAGGGCCCGGCAGGCGCGGGCCGCTGCCGCGGCCCGCCGACCTGGGTCCCGCACCACGGACGGACGTGCCCTGCCACGCAGGAGATGCCGGGGCGGCCGGCACGACATCGCAGGGAGGTGACGATGAACCAGGTGACGTGTGCCGTACCGGTGCACGTGCCGCGGCCGGACGGGCCGTGGCACGGAGTGCGGGAGGACCTGGCGGAACTCGGCAACGCGGTGGTCTACACGACGTGGACCGAATGGCTGCCGGGCCTCCTGACCACTCCCCGGCTGCGCGAGCTGCTGGGCGCGGACTGGGACCGCTACCGCCGCACCGCCGACCCCACCGTCCGCTACCGCTTCGCCGCCTCCCGGCTGCTCATCAAGTGCACGGCCGGGGCGGCCCTCGGGATCGAACCGGAGTACCTGGACCTGGCCTACCGGCTCGGCGGGCGCCCGTACCTGCGCGGCTTCGACCAGATCGAGCTGAGCCTGTCGCACACCGGGGACCTGATGGCCGTGGGGCTGAGCCGCACCGGCCGGATCGGGGTGGACGTGGAGCCGTCCGGGCGCACCGTCCGGCTGGACCTGATGAAGCAGCAGATCCTGACCGCCGTCGAGGAGGCGGAGATCGCGGAGCTGCCGGAGGCGCAGCGGGTGCCGCACGCGGTGCGGCTGTGGACGCTGAAGGAGGCGTACACCAAGGCGCTGGGGCAGGGGTTGCGGCTCGGCTTCAAGGAGTTCGGCTTCGGGCGGGACCTGAAGCTGCACGCCCCGGACGGCAGCGCCGCCACCCGCGGCGAGTGGGGCTTCGCCACGCACGAGGTGATGGGCCGGTACCTGGTGAGCATCGCCTGCCACGACGCCGGCCTGGGCACCGCGGACGACACGTCCGTCGGGACCATGCTCGACCAGGGGTTCCTGTCGGTGATGAGCATGAACACGCAGTGACCCCGCGCGCCGCACGCCCGCGGGCCGTCCACCCTGCCGAGCCGAGGAAGTCTCCGGCTGGACCCGGCGGGAGCTCGGCTCCGTCGCCGATGACCATCCCAGGACCGCTCTTCCACTCGGATCCGAGCCCTGGTTGAGCGCCGGGAGCGACCGTTGCGCCACACCACCACGACCCTCGGGGAGCAGGCCGCGCCGGCACGACACCGGCGACGCCGACGCGGCGCCGAGGTCCGGCCGTCCCCCGTCTCCTGAGCGGAGTGTCCTTGTGAGTAGCGGACGTGTGACTCCACCCACCTCTCAAGCGGCGGGTTCCCGACCCGAGAGTTGCGGTCCAGCCCGAACCAGCCCCTTGCAGGGCGCGAAGAGGCGACTACGGGTCGGGGAAGCGGCTCCCCCCTCGGCTGAAGCCGAGGGGGGAGCCGCTGGGAAAGTGATGGAAGTGTGCCTTGTGGGCGCCGGACCGCGCGGGCTGTCCGTACTGGAGCGGCTCTGTGCGCAGGAGCGGAAGTCCCCCCGCTGGGACCGCCTCGCCGTGCACGTCGTGGAGCCGGACCCGCCGGGCGCCGGCCGCGTCTGGCGGCCCTCGCAGTCCCGGCACCTGCTGATGAACACCGTCGCCTCACAGGTCACCGTCTACACGGACGCCAGCGTCAGCACCGAAGGACCGCTGGAGGAGGGCCCGAGCCTCTACGAGTGGGCCAGGACGCTGGGCGCCGACGCCCTCGTGCCCGGCGCCGGCGTGCCGTACGACGACGAGATCCTCGCCGAGGCCCGCGACCTGGGCCCGGACGCGTACCCCACCCGAGCTCTGTACGGCCATTACCTGACCTGGGTGTTCGGGCAGGTCACCTCGAACGCGGCCGCGCACACCGACATCCGCGTGCACGCCTCGCGCGCCGTCGCCCTCGAGGACGCCGACCCCGGCGCCGGCCCCGACGGGGCACAGACCGTGCTCCTGGAGGACGGCACCCGGCTGACCGGCCTCGGCGCCGTGGTGCTCGCGCAGGGCCACGTCCAGGTCCGGCCGACCGGCACGGAGCGGGAGTACGCCGAGTACGCGGCCCGGCACGGGCTGACCTACATCGCGCCGAGCAACCCGGCGGACGTGGACCTGTCGGCCGTGGCCCCGGGCGAGACCGTGCTGCTGCGCGGGCTCGGCCTGAACTTCTTCGACTACATGGCGCTGTTCACACACGCCCGCGGCGGGGTGTTCGAACGCGTCGACGGCCGCCTGGTGTACCGGCCCTCCGGCCGCGAGCCGCGGCTGTACGCGGGCTCCCGGCGCGGCGTGCCGTACCAGGCGCGGGGCGACAACGAGAAGGGCGCGCACGGCCGCTACCATCCGCGGCTGCTGACCACCGGGTTCGTGGCGGAGCTGCGCGCGCGGGTGAGCGGCGGCGAGCCGATCCGCTTCGGCGCCGAGCTGTGGCCGCTCATCTCCAAGGAGGTGCGCACCGTCTACTACGAGACGCTGCTGGCGCGGCGCGCGGAGCCGGACAAGGTGGCCGCGTTCTCGGCTGCGTTCTTGCGGGCCGAAGAAGGCGCAGCCGAGGAGCACCTGCTGGCCGCGGCCGGTATCGCCGAGGACGAGTGGTGGGACTGGGACAGTGTTGTCCGTCCGTTCGGTGAGCGCGTTTTCCCGGACCTGGCCGCCTTCCGTGCCTGGCTGCGTGGTTACCTGGACGAGGATGTGCGCAGGTCCCGTGAGGGCAACGTCAGTGGGCCGTTCAAGGCTGCTTTGGACCTGTTGCGGGATCTGCGCAACGAGCTGCGTCTGGCCATCGATCACGGCGGTCTCGACGCCGATTCCCACCGTGACGAGTTGGATGGGTGGTACACGCCGCTCAATGCGTACCTGTCCATCGGTCCGCCGGCCTCCCGTATCGAGGAGATGGCCGCGTTGATCGATGCGGGGGTCCTCGACGTGACCGGTCCGGGGCTGCGGGTGGCCGTCGACGAGCACGACCCCGAGGGCCCGGCCTTCGTCGGTACTTCCGCGGGTGTCGCCGGTCTGCGGGTGCGGGCCACGGTGCTGGTCGAGGCCCGGTTGCCGGAGATCGATGTCCGGCGTACAGCCGATCCGCTGATGGAGGGGCTGCTGCGTACCGGGCAGGGGCGGCCCTACCGCATCGCGGGTGTGGACGGCTCGTCGTACGAGACCGGTGGCCTGGCCGTGTCCGAGCGGCCGTACCGTCTGCTCGATGCCCGGGGGGTGCCGCATCCGAGGCGGTTCGCGTACGGGGTGCCCACCGAGTCCGTGCACTGGGTGACCGCGGCCGGTATCCGGCCGGGCGTGGGTTCGGTGACGCTGGAGGATTCCGATGCCGTCGCGGTGGCGGTGCTGGCGCTGGCGGAGCCGCCGGCCGGGGCGGCCCGGCCGGTGCGGGCTCCGGTGGTGCAGGCCGGGCCGGCGACGGCCCGGCCGGGCAGGGGGGTGGCCGCGTGAGCCCCGCCGCCGATCACTGCTCCGCCGGAGCGGACACCGGGCTGCTGTCCCCGGTCCGGGCGGGCACTCCCGTCGAGGCCGCCGTCGCCGATGCCGCCTGGGTCCAGGCGATGCTCGACGCGGAGGCCGCGCTGGCCCGCGCCCAGGCGCGGTGCGGCACCGTCCCGGCCGCCGCGGCCGCCGCGGTCACCGCCGCGGCCCGGGCCGCGGACTTCGACGTACGGGAGCTGGCGCTCGTCTCGCGGGAGACCGCGAACCCGGTGGTGGGTCTGGTCAAGGCGCTCACCGCGCGCGTCGCGGCCCGCTCGCCCGAGGCGGCCGAGTACGTGCACCGCGGTTCCACGAGCCAGGACGTCTTCGACACCGGCGCGATGCTGGTGGCCACCCGTGCCCTGCGCCTGATCATCGCGGACCTCAGGGCCGTGGCCGACACCCTGGGGGCCCTGGCCGCCGACCACCGGGACACGGTGATGGCGGGCCGTACTCTCGCCCTGCATGCCGTGCCCACCACCTTCGGGCTGAAGGCGGCGGGCTGGCGCCAGCTGGTCCTGGAGTCCGCCGAGCGCCTGGAGCGGCTGGAGCGGGGCGGGCTGCCGGTGTCCCTGGGCGGCGCGGCCGGCACCCTGGCGGGCTACCTCCAGTACGCGGGCGACGAGGCCGACCCGGCGGCCGTCCTGGCCGAGCTGGTGGCCGCCTTCGCGGACGAGACGGGGCTGGCCGCACCGGTCCTGCCGTGGCACGCGCTGCGCACGCCCGTCTCCGACCTCGGCGCGGCTCTCGCGCACACCGCGGGGGCGCTGGGGAAGATCGCCGTCGACGTGCTCGTGCTCACCCGTACCGAGGCCGGGGAGGTGACCGAGCCGGCGGTGGCCGGGCGGGGCGCCTCCTCGGCGATGCCGCACAAGCGCAACCCCGTGCTGTCGACGCTGATCCGTTCGGCCGCCCTCCAGGTCCCGGCCCTGGCCGCCGTCCTCGTGCAGTGCCTGCCGCACGAGGACGAGCGGTCGGCCGGGGTCTGGCACGCCGAGTGGCAGCCGCTGCGCGAGGCGCTGCGGCTGACCGGCGGGGCCGCGCACACCGCGGTGGAGCTGGTCCGAGGGCTCACGGTGCACCCCGAGCGGATGGCGGCCAACCTGCAGGCCACCGGCGGGCAGATCGTCTCCGAGCGGGTCTGCGCCGTACTCGCCCCGAGGCTGGGCAAGACGGCCGCGAAGGAGCTGCTGACCCGCGCGTCGCTGGAGGCGGCCAGGACCGGCCTGCCACTGATCGCGGTGCTGGCCGGACTCGACGAGGTACGGGGGGTGCTGTCCCCCGAGGCGCTCGCGGCGCTGCTCGATCCGGCCCACTACACGGGCATGGCCGGCCCCCTGGTCGACCGGGCACTGACGGCCCCCGGCCTCCGGTCGGCCCCCGGAACCACCGGAAAGGCCCCGGCATGACCACCGCCCCGACCGGACCACCGACCAGGCCGCCCCGCCGCTGAACCACCCGGGGTTCCCCGATCTGCGGGCCGTACGGGACGGCAATCCCGGTTTCGCGGCCAGTCGTTCAGGGACGGGCGGCGTGAGGTTTGCGCTGTGAGCCCCTCGGTGTCGTCAGCACCGGGCAGCGAGACTCGTCTGTCAACAAACAAGCCCCAGGTCGCTGACCTGGGGCTTCGTTCAAGAGCGGATGACGGGAATCGAACCCGCGCTACAAGCTTGGGAATCACCGACACCTTCGTCTGCCTTCTCCAGCTGGTTCACCCAGTCGATCAGCTGGTCCTCTCCGAACTGCTCCTGGCCGCTCTCGTGTTCCTCGACCAGGCCGTCGGTGAAGCAGAGGATCCGGTCCCCGGGCGCGAGCGTCACCTCGCTGACCTGTGGCTGGTCTCCGCCGAAGCCGACGGGGAGCCATCTAGCGGCCGAGGAACCTCTCGACCGCCGTCGCCAGGGCCTGCGGACTTTCGTCGGGGGCGAAGTGACCGGCGTCGTCGAAGACCTCGAGCTCGGCGTTCGGATACCACTGCAGCCACGTGGATCGCATGGTGTCGGGGCCCATCGCCGGGTCGCTCGCACCGGCCACCACAAGCACTGGCGTCGCGTTTCCCTTGACCAGCTCGTGGATATCGGGGCCGCGCGTCCAGGATTCGAGGTACGCGCGCAGGGCCGCCTGCGAGGAGCGTTCCGAGCCGTTCACCCTGGCGTCCAGCCACGCGTCGTCGTGCCGACTGCCGGTGAGGGCGTCGAAGATCGTCCTGCGGTTGCCGGAATCCTCCACGGCCCCGACGAACAGCTCCCACATCTCCCCTTCGAGCGGGAACCCGGACGCGGGCACGGGCGAGATGCCGATGATCGAGCGGATCCGTGAGGGGGCGTCCAGCAACAACTGCTGGGCCGCCTTGCCGCCCATGGAGTGACCGATGACCGAGAAGGTGTCCCAGCCGAGGTCGTCGGCCACGGCGAGGACGTCCGCCGCGATTTCCTCCATCGTGTACGTGCCGGGGGTGTCCATCGCCTCGCCGTACCCACGGCAGTCCACGAAGGCGTAGCTGAACGCGCCTCCGTCCAGGTGCGGCCGCAGATGGCCGAAACTCGATCTGTCGCTCAGCCAGTGGTGGAGTGCGATGACCTGCTCCGGACCGCTGCCCTGTACCTCGTACGGAATGACGTTTCCTGCTCCACGGTTTGCCACGGTGTTGGGTCTCCCCTGTCGGGCCGGGCCCGGAATCCGCCGGCCGGAGGCTTCGCCCCAACGGCGTAATCCCAGTCAACGGTGATCAGCCCTGCGCCCGCCAGGCAGGTGCAGGCGGCGGCCGGATCCTGTTCCGGCGCGTGGAGGTCGCGCCGCAGCTGCGCTCCGATGATGCCGAGGAGGCGGTTGCCCTCGACGGCTTCGTACAGGATCCGGAGCACCTGTTCGCGGTAGGTCTTGCGTTCGCGCAGGCAGGGCGCTGGGCGTGTGGGCGAGTCGTGCGCTGGTCAGAGCCCCTCGTCGTGCAGGTCCTCTTCGCGCATCAGGTCGTCCTCGCGGCGGCGCGAGGTCTCCTCCGGGCCGGGCTTCTGTCCCTTCTCGCGGGACGACTTACCCGGCCGGGGCCGCGCGGGGTCTCCGGGGCGATGGTGCTCCTGCGCCTCGTGGCCCTTGCCCGGTTCCTGACGCTTGTCCTGCCTACCGTCCATGACGGCGACTCCTCTTGATGACGGGGTACGGATTCCTCTCGGATCACGCTGACACGCACAGCGACAGCCCGCATCATGTCGATTGCGAAGCGAGGCAGAGGGATGACGCCCCTCCCCATGGGCAGCGCCGGAAGGCCGGCCATCCTTCCAACGCCGAGGAGGACGCGATCCGCACCCCGCCCGTCGGCCTCAGCGTGAAGGGCGACTGACCGGACGGCGGCCACTCGACATCGAGTAGCGTCGGGGGTCTGGACAACGAAGAAGGCCCTGGTCTCTGACCAGGGCCTTCGTTCACGAGCGGATGACGGGAATCGAACCCGCGCCACAAGCTTGGGAATCACCCGGCACTTGGGCCCGCGAAGCGCTTCTGACCCGCGCAAACGTTAGCCTGACGCCGCTTCTTCGCCGCCTGCTCGACTCCTTTGTCGTCCGCTGTTGACCGCCTCTGCTGGCACGTTGTGGCATGGCGGCAGATCAGCCGCGCCACTCCACCAGGACGAGAGTGGCGTCGTCCGAGGTGGCTTCGCCGCGTGCTCGCTTGAGCGTATGGGACAGGTCCCGTGCCACCGCGCGGACTCCTCGGTCTGCCTTCTCCAGCTGGTTCACCCAGTCGATCAGCTGGTCCTCGCCGAACTGCTCCTGTCCGCTCTCGTGTTCCTCGACCAGGCCGTCGGTGAAGCAGAGGATCCGGTCCCCGGGCGCGAGCGTCACCTCGCTGACCTGCGGCTGGTCTCCGCCGAAGCCGACGGGAAGGGTGGTGGGGCTGTCCAGGCGGCCCATGACACGGTGCTCCCGGATCAGGACGGGGGCGGGGTGTCCGGCGTTGACCCACTGGAGACGGCCGGTGATCGTGTCCAGCCGCATCATCTGCGCCGTGACGAAGTGGTCGGGGGCGAACTGCTCGGCCACGGCCCGGTCCATGAAGAGGTAGATCTCGGACAGCTCGATACTGATGCGGCGGGCGTGCCGGTAGGCGCCGATGGCGACGGTCGCCATGGTCGCCGCGTTCAGGCCGTGGCCCATGGCGTCGATCACGGCGAGGTGGAGGGTGTCGCCGTTCAGGGCGTAGTCGAAGCTGTCGCCGGCGACGTCGTAGGCGGGCTCCAGGACTCCGGCGACGGCGACGCGCGGCATGGTCATGATCAGCGGCGGCAGCAGCGACCACTGGATCTCGGCGGCGACGCTCATCGGCTGGCTGCGGCGGGTGCGGAAGAAGAGGTCGGTGTGGTTGTTCTTGGTCTGCAGCAGGTCGGCGACCAGTCCCGCGATCCTGCGCAGGATGCGGCGGTCGTCGTCGTCGACCGTGGCCAGGGTGACGGCCAGGACGCCGGCCTGGTCGCCGCCGTCGAGCAGCGGTAGGTGGACGCGTACTCCGTCGGCCAGCGCCAGCTCGACCGGGCGGGACGTGAGGAAACACCGGCCGGCCTCCGAACCGTCGATGGACAGCGGCTCACCGCCCCTCAGCCCTTCGGCGAGCAGGGGAACCAGCCTCTGTTGCCCGTAGTCCTGGAGCAGGATCTGCGGACTCCTGCCCCCCAGCCGGCTCACCGTCTCGGCGACGACCAGTCCGACCCGGTGGGGCGGCAGCTCGTGCGCGAGGTCCAGGATCGTTCCCAGGAGCCCCTCCCCGAAGCTCTCCGAGCGATCGGGTTTCCCGAGCCGTCCGACGGTCATCCCGTTGCCTCCAACCGAGCGGCGATGACCTCGCCCGGTCCTGCCGTACGGGGTGGGTGCCGCGGCCGTGCGGCGACCGGGTACTGGAGCGGCCCGCACCAGCGATGTGGCCTCCAGGATGCTCCTCGGCGGCAGGTCACGCCACACATGGCCATAGCGCTGCCGCTCGCGGAGTGGCGCCGGTCAGGGCTCCTCGGTGTGAGGGCCGGTGCCGGTGGGAGGTCTGCTGGTGGCGAGCCAGGTGCGGGCGGGTCCGGCGGCGGTCTCGGTGTCGACGGTGAGGTGGAGCCGTGTGCCGCCGCCCGGCACGGGGTAGCTGCGCTGCTCCGCGCCGGCGAAGCACCGGCGGATCACTTCGGCGACCGCACGGGCGGCCTCGGGCGTGGCGGAGACGATACGGATCTCGGCGTGTTCGGCCTGCGGCAGTGGTTCGTTCTCGGTGGGGTGCAAGACGGCGTGCTCCGTTCGGGACAAAAAGCGAGAGGCCGGCGGGTGGGTTGTCCCGGGTGTCGGGTGCCCCACCCGCGGCCTTCGGCCGGAGGAGTGGTCTGAGGGTCAGGCAGGTCAGGGCCAGGTGCCCGTAGGCCGGTGATCGGCGATCCGTTCGGGCGTCCTGGGGTGGCTGTGGCCGGGGGGACGGCTGAGGGACGGGTAGGGGTCGCTGAAGTGGCGGGCCGCTATGCGCGCGTCGTGCTGGGCGTTCAGCCGGTGGATCAGGCGTGTGCCGAGCACGATCAGAAGGGCGCCTGCCAGGAGCGTGATCACGATCTCCATGTCCTCACCTCCCGGTGTGTCCCGGCAGCGGAATCATCCGCGCGCCGACGACGGGGTGCGCCGCCGGGTGCGACCGGGGCACCGGGGCGGCCCCGCCGTCGTTCTCCCAGGCGTCTTCGCTGCTCCGCGCCTCCCCCATACGGCGGCCGGTCGCGGCCTCGTCGGACATCAGTCCACCTGCGGAGAGGATGCTTCCGGGGAGGGCGGCGGCGGTCATCAGCCGGGTCGCGGAGGCGGGTTGGGTCTCGGGCGGAATCACGAGCAGGTCGCAGCGGCCGGTCGTGTAGGACAGCAGGATGATCTTGTCCGGGTCCTGCTCGGTGAACCAGCCCACGTGCAGCACGCGGCCGGTGACGGCGACCTTGTGCGGGACGACGGGCCAGTGGCCAGGGTTCACCAGGACGCGGGTGATGCGGCCCCAGCGTCCTTCGAGGGCGGCGGCCAGCGCCGGCAGCTCGGCTGCCAGGTCGCGTGAACGGGGCCACCAGGCGCCGTCGAGCCGACCGGCGAGCGTGGTCTTCGGAGTGAGCGACAAGCGGGCCGGAAGTCCTGGGGTGAGGGCGTGGTTCGCTGCCCTGTCGAGGGTGGTGGTCATGGCGGACCTGCCCCCGGGCTGCCCGTCGGCAGCCCGGTTTTTCGTGTTCCCCGGAAATGACACCTGCGTGGAAGCTGGTGCTCGAAGTACTTCCGGTACTTCCAGCGTACGTCTGATCAGCCCGTTTTCGGCCTGATACGGGAAGCGACTTCCAGTCCGTACGAACGAGCGTGCGGCGCCGGGCGGACCCGCGGGAGCCGGGGTTACCGTGAGATGACGGCACAGTCGCCCCGCCGGCGGCCGGTCGCCCCTCAGGCGCGGCCGTGGCGGGCCGCGGCAGCTCACCCGCAGACGAGCGGATCCACCATGGCCGACTCCGACATCCCGCCCCCGTTGCTCCCGCTGGATGAGATCCACCAGGTGGTACGCCCCGGTACGGCTCTGCTCCGGCTGGAGACGACGCACTCCCGGCAGGGCGTCCTCGACGGGGCGGGGTGGCCGCGCACGCGCGAGGTGGAGCAGGAGGTTCCCGCGCTGGTGTCCGTCCTGTCCGAGCACCTCGGACCCATCATCCGGGTCGGCCCGGACGCCACCGCGTGGGACGGGATTCCGACCCGGCTGGTCATCGACGACCGGGGCGTCCACCTCGACTCCTTCCCCGTCGGCGACGACACCGTCCTGATCACCCGTGGCGACAAGGACCACTTCGCGCTGATGGTGGTGCCGCCGGACACGGAAGCCGATGCCGCCCGCACGGCCACGGCCCGCGCGGTCCACGCCGACAACATCACGCAGGCCACCGAGTTCCTCGTCGCCACGCTTCCCGCACCGACGACCGAGCAGGGAGGAGCGGCATGATCCAGACAGCGGACATCCGCGAGTGGCGCAACCAGGACGTGGTGGACCCCGGCGGCCACAAGATCGGCGAACTGGAATCCGTCTACGTCGACACCAGCACCGACGAACCGGCCATGGTCACGGTCCGTGTCGGCCTGCCCACCCGGCACCGCCTGGTGTTCGTCCCCCTGGAGGGAGCGACGGTGGGGCCGGGGTACGTGCGGGTCGCCCACGACAGGAAACTGGTGAAACAGAGCCCCTCCATCGGCCCGGACGACGTCCTGCCCTTCGAGGACGAGGAAGCCGTCTTCCGCCACTACGGCCTCGTCTACGAACCCGGTGCGAACGGCGAACGGCAACTCGCCCGACGCTGAGCCCCCGACCGCCGGGGAGGCGGCCCCCATGACACTCTTCCTCGCCCTGATCATCGTCGCGATCATTCTGGGCCTCATCGGCGCCGTCGCCGACGGACTCCTCTTCCTCCTCTTCATCGGCATCGCGGTACTCGTGGCAGACCTCCTCTACATGGCCCTGCGCACCCGCCACTCAGCCCGCCACCACCCGCTCCGGTGACTTCGGGGACGACCCGGAAGAGGTCTGGACAACGACGAAGCCCCAGGTCGCTGACCTGGGGCTTCGTTCAAGAGCGGATGACGGGAATCGAACCCGCGCTATAAGCTTGGGAAGCTCATGTTCTACCATTAAACTACATCCGCGCAGCGGCCGGGTGATCCGTGCCGCATCGTTGCACACTGTACCCCATGTGCCACTTGAGGCGAAGCTTCCGGCTCCGGCGGTGCGGAGTGCCGCGTGGAGGGCACCCCCTTCATCCCCTAATGTGGCTGATCGTCCACCACATGTGTAGGGGAAGGGACTTGATGGCTTCGATGGAGCGCACCGTCGTCCGTTGTGCCGAAGGGCATGTGTTCAGTACCGCCTCGTTCCCGCTTCAGCAGCTCGGTGCGGGGCGGATCGGGCCCGGGCGGCTCATCCGGTGTCCGCGGTGTGCGCGGTTGCGGCATGCGGTGCCGGTGGAGGTCGGGCGGCGCTGAGCCGTGAGGTGCCGGGGCGCGGGCGCCTGCCGATTGGGGCAGGTCCGCGCCCTCTGCGTATCGTGGGGGCGTGCTTCTCTCAGACAAGGACATCCGGGCCGAGATCGATGCCGGACGGGTGCGCATCGACCCGTACGACGAATCCATGGTGCAGCCCTCGAGCATCGACGTGAGGCTTGACCGCTTCTTCCGGGTGTTCGAGAACCACCGCTACCCGCACATCGACCCCGCCGTCGAGCAGCTCGACCTGACGCGTGAGGTCGAGCCGGAGGGCGACGAGGCGTTCATCCTGCATCCGGGCGAGTTCGTGCTCGCCTCGACCTACGAGGTCATCACCCTGCCGGACGACATCGCGTCGCGTCTGGAGGGGAAGAGCTCCCTGGGGCGGCTCGGGCTCGTCACGCACTCGACCGCCGGGTTCATCGACCCCGGTTTCTCGGGGCACGTGACCCTGGAGCTGTCGAACCTCGCCACCCTGCCGATCAAGCTCTGGCCGGGGATGAAGATCGGCCAGCTGTGCATGTTCCGGCTGAGCTCGCCCGCCGAGTTCCCGTACGGGAGCGAGCGGTACGGCTCGCGGTACCAGGGCCAGCGGGGGCCGACGGCCTCCCGCTCCTACATGAACTTCCATCGGACCCAGGTGTGAGGCGGTCGCAGTCATGAGTGAAGTACGCGAGAACCTGACGTACGAGGGCTTCGGCAACGCCGTCCGCGAGCTGGCGCAGACCATCGCCGACGACGGCTACGAGCCCGACCTGGTGCTCTCCATCGCCCGCGGCGGCGTCTTCGTCGCCGGCGGTCTGGCCTACGCCCTGGACTGCAAGAACATCCACCTCGTGAACGTGGAGTTCTACACCGGGGTCGGGACCACGCTGGAGATGCCGGTCATGCTGGCGCCCGTGCCCAACGCGATCGACTTCAGCGACAAGAAGGTGCTCATCACCGACGACGTCGCCGACACCGGCAAGACGCTCAAGCTCGTCTACGACTTCTGCGTCGACCACGTCGCCGAGGTCCGCTCCGCCGTCATCTACGAGAAGTCCCACTCCCTCGTGAAGTGCGAGTACGTGTGGAAGAAGACCGACGAGTGGATCAACTTCCCCTGGTCGGTCGAGCCGCCCGTCGTGAGGCGCGAGGGCCAGGTCCTCGACGCCTGAGTCCGCGGACGCGCGAAAGGCCCCCACCGGCTTCGGTGGGGGCCTTTTCGTACGTCGGAGGGGCGGCGTTACAGCGTGCCCAGCTTGATCAGGCTCAGCAGCGCCACCAGCTGGATCGCCGACGCGCCCAGCGCCTTCGGCCACGGCAGGTCGTGGGAGCGGCTCACCATCACGGTGAGGAGCGCGCCGAGGGCCAGCCAGGTCGCCCAGCCGAGGACCTGCACCAGGCCGTTCTCGCCGCCCAGGAAGAGCGCGAAGACCAGGCGCGGCGCGTCCGTGATCGACATGATCAGCATCGAGAGGCCGATGGTCGGCTGCCAGGCGCCGTCGCCGCCCAGCTGGCGCGCGAGGGTGTGGGTGACCGCGCCCAGGATCAGACCGCCCAGCACGAAGCCGAGGGCCGTCATCAGGACGTACGGGATCGTGCTGGAGATCGTCGCGTTGAGCGCCTCTTCGCGGGCCTTGTCGAAGCCGAAGATCGCGAGGAGCCCGTAGAGGAACGTGACGATCAGCGCCGGGCCCCAGACGGCGTGGTCCCGCATCCGCAGGAACGTGTCCGCCGGGCGGAGCACGATGCCGCTCAGGAGCGGCTTCCAGGGGAGCCGGGGGCCCGTCGGTACGGGGGCCGCGCCCGCGTTGTACGTCGCGGCGTCGCCGTACGGGTCGTCGACGCTGAACATCTGGGTGTGGCCCGGGTTGTTCGCCGCCGCGTGCTGCTGCTGGTGGTGGTGCTGGGGGTCGCCGAAGTACTCCGGCTCCCCGTAGGTCTGCCCCTGCTGTCCGTACTGCTGCCCTTGCCGCCCCTGCGGCGGCTGCTGCCACTGCTGCTGCGGGTAGGGCGGCGGGGCCGCGTTGTACCCGTACGGCGCCTGCTGCGGTTGTTGTTGCGGGGGGCGGTTGTCCCGGCCGCGTCCGTTCCTGAATCCAGCCACGTGTCGAACGTACCCGCTTCCGCTGTGGGATCGCGCCCCAGGCCCGTCCTTGCCACTGAGCTGTGACATCCCCTAGGGGACGTGACGTGGCCCTCCTGCCGGGCCGCGCCGCCGAGGCGTCGTCCGTACGCGAAGGGCCGCCCCGCGTTGTCACGCGGGGCGGCCCTTTCGTTTCTCAGCCTCAGACGGCCGGCTCCGGCTCCTCGGCCGCCGGCTCCTCCTCCGGCTCGACCGGGGTCTTCACCGAGTCGAGGAGCAGCTGGGCGACGTCCACGACCGTGACGGACTCCTTGGCCTTGCCCTCGTTCTTCTTGCCGTTGACCGAGTCGGTCAGCATGACGAGGCAGAACGGGCAGGCGGTGGAGACGATGTCCGGGTTGAGGGACAGGGCCTCGTCGACGCGCTCGTTGTTGATGCGCTTGCCGATCCGCTCCTCCATCCACATCCGCGCGCCGCCGGCGCCGCAGCAGAAGCCGCGCTCCTTGTGGCGGTGCATCTCCTGCTGGCGCAGGCCGGGGACGGCGGACATGATCTCGCGCGGCGGCGTGTAGACCTTGTTGTGCCGGCCCAGGTAGCAGGGGTCGTGGTAGGTGATGAGGCCCTCGACCGGGGTCACCGGGATCAGCTTGCCCTCGTCGATGAGGTGCTGGAGCAGCTGGGTGTGGTGGATGACCTCGTAGTCGCCGCCGAGCTGCGGGTACTCGTTGGCGATGGTGTTGAAGCAGTGCGGGCAGGTGGAGACGATCTTCTTGGCCGACTTCGGCTTCTTCGTCGACTCGTCCTCGTCGTCCTCGCCGAACGCCATGTTCAGCATGGCGACGTTCTCGGCGCCGAGCTGCTGGAACAGCGGCTCGTTGCCCAGACGGCGCGGGGAGTCACCGGTGCACTTCTCCTCGCCGCCCATGATCGCGAACTTGACGCCCGCGATGTGGAGCAGCTCGGCGAAGGCCTTGGTGGTCTTCTTGGCGCGGTCCTCCAGGGCGCCGGCGCAGCCGACCCAGTAGAGGTAGTCGACCTCGGTGAGGTCCTCGACGTCCTTGCCGACGATCGGGACCTCGAAGTCGACCTCCTTGGTCCACTCGACGCGCTGCTTCTTCGCCAGGCCCCAGGGGTTGCCCTTCTTCTCCAGGTTCTTGAGCATCGTGCCCGCCTCGGACGGGAACGCGGACTCGATCATCACCTGGTAGCGGCGCATGTCGACGATGTGGTCGATGTGCTCGATGTCGACCGGGCACTGCTCGACGCAGGCGCCGCAGGTGGTGCAGGACCACAGGACGTCGGGGTCGATGACGCCGTTCTCCTCGGCGGTGCCGATGAGCGGGCGCTCGGCCTCGGCCAGGGCCGACGCCGGGACGTCCTTGAGGGCCTCCTCCGAGGCCTTCTCGTTGCCCTCCATGTCCTTGCCGCCGCCCGCGAGCAGGTACGGCGCCTTGGCGTGCGCGTGGTCGCGCAGCGACATGATGAGGAGCTTGGGGGAGAGCGGCTTGCCGGTGTTCCAGGCGGGGCACTGCGACTGGCAGCGGCCGCACTCGGTGCAGGTGGAGAAGTCGAGGATGCCCTTCCAGGAGAACTGCTCGACCTGGGAGACGCCGAAGACGGCGTCCTCGGCCGGGTCCTCCCAGTCGATCTCCTTGCCGGCCGTGGTCATCGGCTGGAGCGCGCCGAGCGCGGTGGAGCCGTCGGCGTTGCGCTTGAACCAGATGTTCGGGAAGCCGAGGAAGCGGTGCCAGGCGACGCCCATGTTGGTGTTGAGCGAGACCGTGATCATCCAGGTGAAGGACGTGACGATCTTGAGGCACGCGAAGAAGTAGGTGAGGTACTGGATCGTGCTGATGTCCAGGCCGTCGAGCAGCGCGATCAGCGGGTACGAGGCGAAGAAGCCCGGCTCCCAGCCCGTCACGTGGTGCTGGACGCCTTCGAGGGCGCGGAGCGTCATGATGCAGACGCCGACGATCAGGATGACGGCCTCGACGAAGTACGCCTGGCCGGTCTTGGAGCCGGCGAAGCGGGACTTGCGGCCCGCCTTGGTCGGCTTGCTCAGCTGGCGGATGACGATGAGGGTCACGATGCCGAGGACCGTCATCAGGCCGAGGAACTCGGTGAAGACCTCGTACGGCAGCCAGTCACCGATGAACGGGATCAGCCAGTCGGCCTGGAAGAGCTGGCCGAAGGCGTTCACGATGGTGAGGAGCAGCGAGAAGAAGCCCACCGCCACGAACCAGTGCGCGAAGCCGACGATGCCCCAGCGGTTCATGCGCGTGTGGCCGAGGAATTCCTTGACCAGCGTGATGGTGCGCTGCTTCGGGTCACCGGTGCGCGTGCCGGCGGGGACCGGCTGACCGAGCCGCACGAAGCGGTAGATCTGCACGGTGGCGCGGCCGAACAGCGCGACGGCCACCACCGTGATGGCGATCGACACGATGATCGCGGCGAGTTGCATGACGGGCTCCTCGGGCGGGCCTACTAAGCGGTAACTTATTGAGTTCCTGCTGAGATTACCCGGTCACGGCGCCGCGCTGTAGCGGCGCTCGCGGTGATATGTGTCGCTCAGGCAAGCCTTGCCGTGCGACGTCTGCGGACTGCTGGAAGCGTACGCGCAAGGACCAGCAGATCCATCCCCAGCCAGTGGTGGTCCACATAGTGGAGATCGAGCAGTTCGCGCTCCTCCCACGGTAGGTCCGAGCGGCCGCTGATCTGCCACGGCCCGGTGAGCCCCGGACGCACGGAGAGCCGGCGGCGGCCCTCGCCCGCGCACTCCCGGTGGGTCGGGGCCAGCGGGCACGGGCCCACGAGCGACATCCGGCCCGTGACGACGTGCAGCAGCAGCGGCAGCGCGGCCAGCGGGCTCTTCGTGCGGAAGGTCAGCATCGTGAAGGGCCGCCCGCCGAGACCCGCCACGGTCCGGCGGCGCAGCAGCCCGCCCGTACCGCCTCCGAGGGCCACGGACAGGGCGGTGCCGACGACCAGCGGCGCGAGGGCGAGGAGCAGGAGCGTCCCGCCCGCCACGTCGAAGGCGCGCTTCGCCGTCATCACGCGCTTCGCCGTCATGCGGTCCCACCCTCCGGCGGTAATCCTGGGATATGTCCGGACTCTCTCATGGGGATCGGGGCGAAGGGCGGGAGCGACGCGCCGATTGAGTGCCACGGCCGATGAAGAGTTGAGTCGACCCGACTCAGGTCTGTTGACGTGGTTCGGTTCCTCGTGCATCCTTGAGTCAGTTCCACTCAAGTCAGTCAGCTGGAGGAATCGAAATGGCACGTGCGGTCGGCATCGACCTGGGCACGACTAACTCCGTCGTCAGCGTTCTGGAAGGCGGCGAGCCCACCGTCATCACCAACGCCGAGGGCGCCAGGACCACGCCGTCCGTCGTCGCCTTCGCGAAGAACGGCGAGGTGCTCGTCGGCGAGGTGGCCAAGCGCCAGGCCGTCACCAACGTCGACAGGACCATCCGGTCGGTCAAGCGCCACATGGGCACCGACTGGAAGATCGACATCGACGGCAAGTCCTTCAACCCGCAGCAGATGAGCGCCTTCATCCTGCAGAAGCTCAAGCGCGACGCCGAGGCGTACCTGGGCGAGAAGGTCGTCGACGCGGTCATCACCGTCCCGGCGTACTTCAACGACTCCGAGCGCCAGGCCACCAAGGAGGCCGGTGAGATCGCGGGCCTCAACGTCCTGCGCATCGTCAACGAGCCGACCGCGGCCGCCCTGGCCTACGGCCTCGACAAGGACGACCAGACGATCCTCGTCTTCGACCTCGGTGGCGGCACCTTCGACGTGTCCCTCCTGGAGATCGGCGACGGCGTCGTCGAGGTGAAGGCCACCAACGGTGACAACCACCTCGGTGGTGACGACTGGGACCAGCGCGTCGTCGACTACCTGGTGACGCAGTTCCAGAACGGTCACGGCGTGGACCTGGCCAAGGACAAGATGGCCCTCCAGCGTCTGCGCGAGGCCGCCGAGAAGGCGAAGATCGAGCTCTCGTCCTCGACCGAGACCACGATCAACCTGCCCTACATCACGGCCTCCGCCGAGGGCCCGCTGCACCTGGACGAGAAGCTCACGCGCGCCCAGTTCCAGCAGCTCACCTCCGACCTGCTCGAGCGCTGCAAGGTGCCGTTCCACAACGTCATCAAGGACGCGGGCATCCAGCTCTCCGAGATCGACCACGTCGTCCTCGTCGGTGGCTCGACCCGCATGCCGGCCGTCGCCGAGCTCGTCAAGGAGCTGACCGGCGGCCAGGAGGCCAACAAGGGCGTCAACCCGGACGAGGTCGTCGCCATCGGCGCCGCGCTCCAGGCCGGTGTCCTCAAGGGTGAGGTCAAGGACGTCCTGCTCCTCGACGTGACCCCGCTGTCCCTCGGCATCGAGACCAAGGGCGGCATCATGACCAAGCTCATCGAGCGCAACACCACGATCCCGACCAAGCGGTCCGAGATCTTCACGACGGCCGAGGACAACCAGCCGTCCGTGCAGATCCAGGTCTACCAGGGCGAGCGCGAGATCGCGGCGTACAACAAGAAGCTCGGCATGTTCGAGCTGACCGGTCTGCCGCCGGCCCCGCGTGGCGTCCCGCAGATCGAGGTCGCCTTCGACATCGACGCCAACGGCATCATGCACGTGACCGCGAAGGACCTGGGCACGGGCAAGGAGCAGAAGATGACCGTCACCGGCGGCTCCTCGCTGCCGAAGGACGAGGTCGACCGGATGCGCCAGGAGGCCGAGCAGTACGCGGAGGAGGACCACCGCCGCCGCGAGGCCGCCGAGTCCCGCAACCAGGGCGAGCAGCTCGTCTACCAGACGGAGAAGTTCCTCAAGGACAACGAGGACAAGGTCCCCGGTGACGTCAAGGCCGAGGTCGAGGCCGCGCTCGTCGAGCTGAAGGAGAAGCTCAAGGGCGAGGACACCGCCGAGATCCGCACCGCCACCGAGAAGGTCGCGGCCGTCTCGCAGAAGCTCGGCCAGGCGCTGTACGCCGACGCCCAGGCCGCTCAGGCCGCCGGCGGCGACGCCGGTCAGGCCCAGGCGCAGGACGACGACGTCGTCGACGCCGAGATCGTCGACGAGGACAAGCCGAAGGGTGGCGCTGCCTGATGTCGGAGGAGACCCCGGGCTTCGAGGAGAAGCCCGACGTCCCCTCCGACGGCACGCCCGAGGAGACCGAGGCCGCCGACTCCGCCGACCAGGCGGAGGGGGCGGCCCCGGCCGGGGACGTCACTGACGTGGCTCTGCTGGCGCAGCTGGACCAGGCCCGTACGGCGCTCACCGAGCGCACCGCGGACCTCCAGCGGCTCCAGGCCGAGTACCAGAACTACCGCCGCCGCGTGGAGCGGGACCGGGTCACGGTCAAGGAGATCGCCGTCGCGAGCCTCCTGTCCGAGCTCCTGCCCGTGCTCGACGACGTCGGCCGGGCCCGGGACCACGGCGAGCTCGTGGGCGGGTTCAAGTCGGTGGCCGAATCGCTGGAGACCGTCGTCGCCAAGATGGGTCTGCAGCAGTTCGGCAAGGAGGGCGAGCCCTTCGACCCGACGATCCACGAGGCCCTGATGCACTCGTACGCGCCGGACGTCACCGAGACGACCTGCGTGGCGATCCTGCAGCCCGGGTATCGGATCGGCGAGCGGACCATCCGGCCCGCCCGCGTGGCCGTCGCCGAGCCCCAGCCGGGCGCGCAGGCGAAGGCGGAGGAGTCGGATGACTCCGAGAAGGACAGCGAGTAACAGCCGTACCCGCGTGCGGGAGGAGGGACGTCGATGAGCACGAAGGACTTCGTCGAGAAGGACTACTACAAGGTTCTCGGCGTCCCCAAGGACGCCACCGAGGCCGAGATCAAGAAGGCGTACCGGAAGCTCGCCCGCGAGAACCATCCGGACGCCAACAAGAACGACGCGAGCGCCGAGGCGCGCTTCAAGGAGATCTCCGAGGCGAACGACGTCCTCGGTGACCCCAAGAAGCGCAAGGAGTACGACGACGCCCGCGCCCTCTTCGGGAACGGCGCCCTCTTCGGTAATCAGGGGGGCAGGGCCGGCGGCCCGGGCGCCGGAGGTTCGTTCAACTTCGACCTGGGCGACCTCTTCGGAGGCGCCCAGGGCGGGGCGGGCGGCTTCGGCGGCGGCGGGATCGGCGACGTCTTCGGTGGACTGTTCAACCGCGGCGGGGGCGCCGGCCGCACCCAGCCGCGGCGCGGCCAGGACATCGAGTCCGAGGTGACGCTCAGCTTCACCGAGGCCATCGAGGGCGCGACCGTGCCGCTGCGGATGTCCAGCCAGCAGCCGTGCACGGCGTGCTCGGGCACCGGCGACAAGAACGGCACGCCCCGGGTGTGCCCGACCTGCGTCGGCACCGGACAGGTCTCGCGCGGCAGCGGCGGCGGCTTCTCGCTCACCGACCCGTGCGTGGACTGCAAGGGCCGCGGCCTCATCGCCGAGAACCCCTGCGAGGTCTGCAAGGGCAGCGGGCGGGCCAAGTCCTCCCGCACCATGCAGGTCCGCATCCCGGCGGGCGTCAGCGACAACCAGAAGATCCGTCTGCGCGGCAAGGGCGCGCCGGGCGAGCGCGGCGGGCAGAACGGCGACCTGTACGTCGTCGTGCACGTCGACGACCACCCGGTCTTCGGCCGCAAGGACGACAACCTCACCGTCACGGTGCCGGTCTCCTTCTCGGAGGCGGCGCTCGGCGGCGAGATCAAGGTGCCGACCCTCGGCGGCCCCGCGGTCACCCTCAAGCTGCCCGCGGGCACGCCGAACGGCCGGACCATGCGCGCCCGGGGCAAGGGCGCGGTCCGCAAGGACGGCACGCGCGGCGACCTCCTGGTGACGGTCGAGGTGGCGGTGCCGAAGGAGCTGGACGACAAGGCACGAGAGGCCCTGGAGACCTTCCGCGAGGCGACCGCCTCCGAGGACCCGCGGGCCGAGCTGTTCCAGGCCGCGAAGGGAGCGTGACCCGGTGGAAGGGCGCCGACGCAATCCGTTTGAACTGACCGACGAGTCGCCGGTGTACGTCATCTCGGTGGCGGCCCAGCTCTCCGGGCTGCACCCGCAGACCCTGCGGCAGTACGACCGCCTCGGCCTGGTCTCGCCGGACCGCACGGCCGGGCGGGGCCGCCGCTACTCGGCCCGTGACATCGAGCTGCTCCGTCAGGTGCAGCAGCTGTCGCAGGACGAGGGCATCAACCTGGCCGGAATCAAGCGGATCATCGAACTGGAGAACCAGGTCGCGGCGCTCCAGGCCCGGGTGTCCGAGCTGTCGGCGGCGGTCGAGGGCGCGGCGGCGACGCTGCGCCAGCGCGAGGCCCAGGTGCACGCCTCGTACCGCCGGGACCTGGTCCCGTACACCGACGTGCAGCAGGCGAGCGCCCTCGTGGTGTGGCGTCCCAAGCAGCGCGGCGAGTAGCACTTCCCCTGTCACGGCAGAGGCCCCCTCCACGCGGGTGGAGGGGGCCTCTGCCGTGTCCGAGGGGACCGGGGCGGTCAGTGGGCCCGTTCGAGGATGCCGGACTGGGCGATCAGGTAGCCGAGCTGCGCGCGGCTGCCGCTGCCCAGGGCGGCGGCGAGCTTGGCGATGTGCGCCCGGCAGGTCCGCACGTTCATCCCGAGCCGGCGGGCGATGGCCTCGTCGACGTGCCCCTCGACGAGGAGCCGGGCGATGGAGCGCTGGACGCCGCCGATGCCGTCGGTCTTGATGTCGTACGGGATCTCCTCCCGGATCGGCACCGCCAGCTGCCAGAACTGGTCGAAGACGCCGCCGAGGTAGGCGACCAGGCCGGGGTGGCGCAGCTCCAGGGCGACCTGGCGGTCGCTGCGGGCCGGGATGAAGGCGACCTCGCGGTCGACGATGATCAGCCGGTCGATGATCTCTTCGAGGGTGCGGACCTGGACCTCGGGGCCGACGTGCTCCAGATAGGTCAGCGTGAGCTCGGTGTGGCGCGCGGTGTGCTGGTAGAGCGTGCGCATGCTGATGCCGCGTCCCAGGAGCGGGGAGACGCGGTCGAGGGCCTCGCTGAGGGCCTGGGCGGGTCGTCCGCCGCCCGGCTGGACGGTGAGGAGTTCCCGGCGGCAGTTGGCCACGACGCGGTCGAGGGTCGAGTTGATGCGGTCGATGCCCTCGAGGACGGTGATGGCGTGGGTGGTGGGGGAGTCGTGGGCGCTGATCGCCATGAACGGCTCGAAGGCGTCCGACAGGGCGACGGTGCGCCGCCGGCGGTCGAGTATCTCCCGTTCGATCGGCTGGAGCAGCTGGGCGAGCGCCGCGGAGGGGGGAACCGGACGCAGCCACTGCGCGTCGTCGGGGTCGGGGTGCAGCAGGGACAGGTCGAGGAGGCAGGGTGCCTCGATCGCCTCTGACCGGGGTATTCGTCCGGTGCGCAGAGCGGCCGCGTACAGCTCGGAGCCCGCTTCGCACAGTTCGGCGTGCGAATGAGGGTGACCTGTTTCGTCCGCTTGTTTCCGCATATGTACACCCCCAGGCTCCTGCATCTCAGGAACATGATGCCTGGGTTTGGTGGTGCAGGCGCAGAGAGTGAGCCATCGTCTTACTCGCGGGGGTTGGAAGTAGACGTTGCCTTCAAGTGAGGTTGCTCGGTGATGATGAAGAAGCTCATACGCGCGGCGGCCGGAATCGCCTTCATCGCGGCCGCCACAGTGGGCGCGGGAGTGGCCCTCGACCCGGGCTGGCACTCGGAGCCGGCGCAGGTGCAGGCCGCTCAGCTCGACCCGGGTTGGCACCTGACCGGGTCCACGCTCGTCGATGACCCGGGCTGGAGCGTGGCCCCCCAGCAGGACCCCGGCTGGAGCTAGTCGGGCACATGAATGTTCCCGATGACCCCAGGTTCCGCCGGGAGATGGCCTCGGCCTATCGCTCCGGCTGGCACTTCGTCGATCTCGCCACGGCAATCCCCCACCGTGGCGACTCGCTGAAGGTCACCCTCTTCGGAGAGCCGATCGTCGTCGCCCGTGAGCAGGACGAAGACGTCCGCGCGTACCGCTGTCTGCGCCGTCCCCGCGGCGCTCCGCAGCCCATCCGCTGTGCCATCCGGTACGGCATGATCTTCGTCAACCTCGATCAGCGGGACCACCAGCTGATCGAACCGGAGGCCATCACCGCCACCCCCCGCAGTGCCTGAGCGATTCCCCCGTCGTTGTAGATCGCTCCGGCACTTCCCCCACACAGCGGCGCCATCGCGGACCTGAAACGCGATGGCGCCGCTGTGCTTTTCCGTACCCGCCGGCGTTACGCGCGGCCCATCGCCCGGGTGAGGGCGATCTCGATGACGACCCGGTCCGGGTTCGGGGTCGGCGTGCGGCCGTAGCGCTCGGCGTAGCGGGCGACGGCGTCCGCGACGGCCTCCTCCTCCGTGCGGATGCGGGCGACGCCCTCCAGGGTGGCCCAGCGCCCCTTGTCGACCTGGCAGACCGCGACCCGCGCGCCGTCCGCGCCCGCCGCCAGGACGTTGGCGACCTTCCGGCTGTTCTTGTTGGTGATCACGCGCGCGTACCCGCCCTCGGGGTCGTACGTGACGCCGACCGCGACGACGTGCGGCGTGCCGTCCGGGCGCGGGGTGGTCAGGGTGCACATGTGGTACTCGCGCCAGAAGCTCAGGTACGAGTCGGAGGGGTTCCTGGGGTCTGTGGCCATGCCCGGAAACTACCCGCGGGAGAGCTCCCTCCGACACCTTGAGCGGACTCGACTCAACTTTGTGTACTCTGGAGAGGTCATAGAAGGAGAGGACCCACGAGACCCCAGAAGGAGCACCGCACGTGGACGCCGAACTGACCCACAGGAGCCGGGACGCGATCAACGCGGCGAGCAGCCGCGCCGTGTCCGACGGACACGCCGACCTGACCCCGGCCCATCTGCTGCTCGCGCTGCTGACCGGTCAGGACAACGAGAACATCACCGACCTGCTCGCCGCCGCCGGGGCCGACCAGGCGGTCGTCCGCGGAGACGCGGAGCGGCTCCTCGCCGGTCTGCCGAGCGTCACGGGGTCCACGGTCGCGCCCCCGCAGCCCAACCGCGACTTCCTCGCCGTCCTCGCGGACGCCGACAAGCGCGCCAAGGAGCTCGGCGACGACTTCCTCTCGACCGAGCACCTGCTCATCGGGATCGCCGCCAAGGGCGGCCGGGCCGGTGAGATCCTCGACCGGCAGGGCGCGAGCGCATCGACGCTGCTCGACGCCTTCGAGAAGAGCAGGGGAGGACGCCGGGTGACCACAGCCGACCCGGAGGGGCAGTACAAGGCGCTGGAGAAGTTCGGCACGGACTTCACCGCCGCCGCACGCGAGGGCAAGCTGGACCCGGTCATCGGCCGCGACCACGAGATCCGGCGCGTGGTCCAGGTGCTGTCCCGCCGCACCAAGAACAACCCCGTCCTCATCGGCGAGCCCGGCGTCGGCAAGACCGCCGTTGTCGAGGGCCTCGCCCAGCGGATCGTGAAGGGCGACGTCCCCGAGTCCCTGAAGAACAAGCGGCTCGTCGCGCTCGACCTCGGCGCGATGGTCGCCGGCGCGAAGTACCGCGGCGAGTTCGAGGAGCGCCTGAAGACCGTCCTCTCCGAGATCAAGGAGAGCGACGGCCAGATCATCACCTTCATCGACGAGCTGCACACGGTCGTCGGCGCGGGCGCCGGCGGCGACTCCGCCATGGACGCCGGCAACATGCTCAAGCCGATGCTGGCCCGCGGCGAGCTCCGCATGGTCGGCGCGACCACCCTCGACGAGTACCGCGAGCGGATCGAGAAGGACCCCGCCCTGGAGCGCCGCTTCCAGCAGGTCCTGGTCGCCGAGCCGACCGTCGAGGACACCATCGCGATCCTCCGCGGCCTCAAGGGCCGGTACGAGGCCCACCACAAGGTGCAGATCAACGACTCCGCCCTGGTGGCCGCCGCGACCCTCTCCGACCGGTACATCACCTCCCGCTTCCTCCCCGACAAGGCCATCGACCTCGTCGACGAGGCCGCCTCCCGGCTCCGCATGGAGATCGACTCCTCGCCCGTCGAGATCGACGAGCTCCAGCGCTCCGTGGACCGGCTCCGCATGGAGGAGCTGGCCCTGAAGAACGAGACGGACGCGGCGAGCAAGCAGCGCCTGGAGAAGCTGCGGCGCGACCTCGCCGACCGCGAGGAGGAGCTGCGCGGCCTCACCGCCCGCTGGGAGAAGGAGAAGCAGTCCCTCAACCGGGTCGGCGAGCTGAAGGAGCGCCTCGACGAGACCCGCGGCCGCGCCGAGCGCGCCCAGCGCGACGGCGACTTCGACACCGCCTCCAAGCTGCTGTACGGGGAGATCCCGGGCCTGGAGCGTGAGCTGGAGGCCGCCACCGAGGCGGAGGCCCAGCAGGAGGCGGCCAAGGACACCATGGTCAAGGACGAGGTCGGCCCCGACGACATCGCGGACGTGGTCGGCTCCTGGACCGGCATCCCCGCCGGCCGCCTCCTGGAGGGCGAGACGCAGAAGCTGCTCCGCATGGAGGAGGAGATCGGCAGGCGGCTGATCGGCCAGTCCGAGGCCGTCCAGGCCGTCTCCGACGCGGTGCGCCGCACCCGCGCCGGGATCGCCGACCCCGACCGGCCCACCGGCTCCTTCCTCTTCCTCGGCCCGACCGGCGTCGGCAAGACCGAGCTGGCGAAGGCGCTCGCCGACTTCCTCTTCGACGACGAGCGGGCCATGGTCCGCATCGACATGTCGGAGTACGGCGAGAAGCACTCCGTCGCCCGTCTGGTCGGCGCGCCCCCCGGCTACGTCGGTTACGAGGAGGGCGGCCAGCTCACGGAGGCGGTCCGCCGCCGCCCGTACAGCGTGGTCCTGCTCGACGAGGTGGAGAAGGCGCACCCGGAGGTCTTCGACGTCCTGCTCCAGGTCCTGGACGACGGACGCCTGACCGACGGGCAGGGCCGGACGGTGGACTTCCGCAACACCATCCTGATCCTGACCTCGAACCTGGGCAGCCAGTACCTGGTGGAGCCCCTGACCAGCGAGGACGTGAAGAAGGAGCAGGTCCTGGAGGTCGTGCGGGCGAGCTTCAAGCCCGAGTTCCTCAACCGGCTGGACGACCTGGTCGTCTTCTCCGCGCTCGACCGGGCCGAGCTGGGGCGGATCGCGCAGCTCCAGATCGACCGGCTCGCCAGGCGCCTCGCCGACCGGCGCCTCGCCCTGGAGGTCACCCCGGAGGCCCTGGAGTGGCTCGCCGAGGAGGGCAACGACCCCGCGTACGGCGCGCGGCCGCTGCGCCGCCTGATCCAGACGGCGATCGGCGACCGGCTCGCCAAGGAGATCCTGGCGGGCGAGGTCGTGGACGGCGACACGGTCCGGGTGGACCGCTTCGAGGACGGCCTGATCGTCGGGGCGGCGCAGTAGCCGTCCCCGGCGGGGCCGGGGCCCGTCTTCGGACCGGGGCTACAGGTCGAAGGAGCTGAGGTGGACGAGGGCGGTGCCGCCGTCCTCGTACACCACCTTCACCCTGACGTAGAGCACCTGGTCGTAGTCCTCCTCCAGGCACAGGTCCGCGTCGCACGGAGGCAGCTGTTCGCCACCCGGATAGGTGGTTTTCAGCCAGTCGGCGACCCCGGCGCGCGGCATGCGGAAGTCCACCGTGATGTACGAGTCCTGCCAGTGCGTCCCGGTGCAGCGGGCGTCCTCGGCGTCCGCCGGAAGCCTGCCGCGGGCGAACTCCATCGCCTCGGCGCAGTCCACCGGCTGCGTCCTGCTGCTCTCGCTGAGGGAGTAGGCGCCCCAGGCCAGGAACGTGACGGGCAGCCCGCAGAGCACCACGAGCCCCGCGAGGAGCCAGATCCACCACCGGGATTTCTTCTTCGTGTCCCCCATGGGCACGAGATCATGTCAGCCGGCAGCGGATCTTGCCTCTTCCGGACCGGCGGGGCTTGCCACGTACCGCCCGGCATGGGGGAGGATGGCGAGCATCCGTACGAAGGGAAATACACGGTGAGCATCGACCCGTCCTCGATTCCGAATTTCGGGGGCCAGCCCCAGCCTCAGGCAGCAGGACCGGCGGGCCCCGTCGTCCCCGACCAGGACCTCGTCAAGCAGCTCCTCGAGCAGATGGAACTCAAGTACGTCGTCGACGACGAGGGTGACCTCGCGGCGCCGTGGGAGGAGTTCCGCACGTACTTCATGTTCCGCGGCGAGGGCGAGCAGCAGGTCTTCTCGGTGCGGACGTTCTACGACCGCCCGCACTCGGCCGACGACCGCGCGAAGATCCTCGACGCGATCGACGACTGGAACCGCCGCACCCTGTGGCCCAAGGTCTACACCCACCTGCACGAGGAGGAGGACGGCTCCGCCACCCTCCGCCTCATCGGCGAGGCCCAGATGCTGATCGGCACCGGCGTCGCCCTGGAGCACTTCGTGTCCTCCACGGTGAGCTGGGTCCGCGCGTCGATCGAGTTCGACAAGTGGATCGTCGAGCAGTTCGGCCTGGAGTCCCCGGAGGCCAAGGCCGAGGGCGACGAGGAGGCCTGAGCCTCCCCGCCGCACGGCCACGGGAGCCCGGCCCCTTCAGGGGGGCCGGGCTCCCGTGCGTCCCGGGGCGCCTCAGGCGAGGCGCTTGAGGCGGGAGACGGCCTCCTCCAGGACCTCGGTCTTCTTGCAGAAGGCGAAGCGGACGAAGGGGGCGCCCTCCTCGCGGTGGTCGTAGAAGACCGCGTTGGGGATGGCGACGACGCCCGCGCGCTCCGGGAGGGAGCGGCAGAAGGCGAAGCCGTCGGTGGCGCCGAGGGGGCGGACGTCGGTGGTGACGAAGTAGGTGCCGGCCGGGCGGTAGACCTCGAAGCCCGCCTGCACGAGCCCTTCACTCAGCAGGTCCCGCTTGGCGCGCAGATCGGCGCGCAGGCCGTCGAAGTAGGCGGCGGGGAGCCGGAGGGCCTCGGCGATCGCGTACTGGAAGGGGCCCGAGGAGACGTACGTGAGGAACTGCTTGGCCGAGCGGACGGCGGAGGTCAGTTCGGGGCTCGCGGTGATCCAGCCGACCTTCCAGCCCGTGAACGAGAACGTCTTGCCGCTCGAACCGATGGTGACCGTGCGCCCCCGCATGCCGGGCAGGCTCGCGATCGGCAGGTGCTCGGCCCCGTCGAAGACCAGGTGCTCGTACACCTCGTCCGTGACGACCAGCAGGTCCCGCTCGACCGCCAGCTCGGCGACGGCGGTCAGTTCGGCCCGGGTGAGGACCGTGCCGGTGGGGTTGTGCGGGGTGTTGAGCAGGATCAGCCGGGTCCGGTCGGTGACGGCGGCCCGCAGCTCGTCGAGGTCGAGGACGAAGCGCCGACCAGTGGCTCCGTCGCGGTCGCCCTCGTGGGGGCGGAGGGTGACGGGAACCCTGGTGCCGCCGGCCATCGCGATGCAGGCCGCGTACGAGTCGTAGTACGGCTCCAGGGCGATCACCTCGTCGCCCGGCTCGACCAGGGCGAGCAGGGCCGCCGCGATCGCCTCGGTGGCGCCCGCCGTGACGAGGACCTCGGCGTCAGGGTCGTACGCGAGGCCGTACCGCTCCCGCTGGTGGTCGGCGATCGCCGACCGCAGCTCGGGGACGCCGGGGCCGGGCGGGTACTGGTTGCCGCGGCCGTCCCGCAGCGCGCGGACCGCCGCCTCCCGGATCTCCTCCGGGCCGTCGGTGTCGGGGAAGCCCTGACCGAGGTTGATCGACCCGGTCCTGGCGGCGAGCGCGGACATCTCGGCGAAGATCGTCGTCCCGAACTCGGCGAGGCGGCGATTGAGCAGCGGTCGTGTCATGACCGCCATCCTGGGGCCAAGCTCTGGACTTGCTCAAGTGCGCTTTGGGGGGCGTCCGGGACGGGGATCGCCCTGGCATGGACATCGCATTCTTCATCCTCGGGATCGCGGCCGTGATCGCGTTCGTGGTGTGGACCGTCGCGAGGGGGACGGGCGGGACGACGCGCACGGGCCGTGGCGGCGGGGACAGCTGGTGGGCCGGGTCCTCGACCTCGTCCTCCTCGTCCTCTTCCTCCTCCTCGTGCTCCTCCTCCTCGTCGTCCTCCTGCTCCTCCTCCTCGTGCTCCAGCTCCTCGTGTTCGAGTTCCTCCTGCTCGTCGTCCTCCTGCTCCAGTTCCTCGTGCAGCTGAAGCTCTGGACTCGCTCAAGTCGGCTTTGACGGGGTGTCGGAACGGGCATCCCCCTCGCACAGAAGAACGGGGGTAGTACAGATGGGATTCATCCTCTTCGTCGTCATCGCGATGGTCGTGCTCGGGGCGGTCGTCGCCGTCCGGGCGGCGGCCGGCGGAAAGCAGCGGCGTGGCGGGCACAGGGGCGGCCGGCGCAGGGGCGGCAGCAGCTGGGCCGACGGCGGTGGCGGTGGCGGCTGCGGCGGGAGCAGCTCCTGTGGTTCCGGCAGCTCGTGCGGGTCCGGTTGCGGTGGTGGAGGCTGCGGCGGCAGCTGATTGAACAAGTGAACTGCTGGGTCCCCGAAGGGGTTGGAAAACACAGCAAGTTGGGTAAAAACGCTGCGAGTCGCCCGACGCACATGGTTCTCTCGCTCCTGACAGAGACAGCCCTCGGACCGTGTGTGGACCCGAGCCGGCGATTCCCCACTCCCGTAGAACCCTTCTCCGGGGCGCCCCCGGCCCACCCGTCAAACCGTGTTTGCGGAGCCGACCCATGCTCACCACCCTGAAGACCTCCTACACCGATACGCGCGCGGCAGACCTGGCCTGGGCCCTCGGGCGCGAGCCGCTGCCCGCGCTCGCCGTGCTCGATCTCGAACTCTCCGGCGCCAAGCTCCAGTTGAGGCTGCTCGGCGCTTCCCATCAGGTCCTCCTGGAGGAGGAGGGGCGCCACTGCTCGGAGACCGTGGCCTGCATGCCGGGCAGCAGCACCCCGCTTCCGCTCGGCGTGTCCAAGCGCGTCGGCGAATGGGAGTACGAATTCGCGGCGCGCGTCGAGACGCTCACGCACGGCTCCTTCGCGGGCCGTGCGCAGGAGCTGCTCGCGCTCGTCGCCGACCACCCCAACGGCCTCGCGGGGACCTTCCCCGGCTCCCCGCACGCCTTCACGGCGATGCTGGCGCAGCGTCACGAGGGCCAGGTGCGGTGGCGCACCTGGCACGCCTACCCGCAGGAGGGGCAGCTGGTGGTGACCAGGACCCGTCTCGGCGCACGTATGCCCGCAACACTCTGATGCGCCCTCCCGGAGCCCCATGTGCACTCGTGTGGGTGACAAAAGGTGCGTCAGTCGTGACGTAGCGTTACGGGCATGATCGAGCCGACCGTGACCATGCCACCCAAGAGGGTGCGCCGGCCGCCTGTGCGGCGGTCCGTGCGGCCGCCGCGCGAGGCGGTGCGGTTCCCGGTCCTCGCGGTCGTCTTCGTCTGCGCCGCCTGCGGCCTGGTCTACGAGCTCGAACTCGTCGCCCTCGCCTCCTACTTGATCGGCGACTCGGTCACCCAGGCCTCCGTCGTGCTCTCCGTGATGGTCTTCGCGATGGGGGTGGGCTCGCTCCTCGCCAAGCGGCTGCGCTGCCGCGCCGCCGTCGGCTTCGGCCTGGTAGAGGCCGGGCTCGCGCTGATCGGCGGCTGCTCGGCGATGGTGCTGTACGCGGCCTTCGCCTGGCTGGGCGAATCGCGGTACGTGCTGGTGGCGTTCTCGCTCGCCATCGGGGTGCTCATCGGCGCCGAGATCCCGCTCCTGATGTCGCTCATACAGCGGGCGGGAGGAGAACGCGCCGGGCGGGCCGGGCGGCAGGCCCCGCTCGGGGAGCAGGACGACGCGGCCGGGACGGTCGCCGACCTCTTCGCCGCCGACTACGTCGGCGCGCTCGTCGGCGGCCTCGCCTTCCCCTTCCTGCTCCTGCCCTGGCTCGGCCAGCTCACCGGCGCGCTCGTCACCGGCGCGGTCAACGCGGTCGCGGGCGGCGGCCTCGTCCTCTGGGTCTTCCGCCGCGACCTGACCCGCCGGTCCCGGGCCCTGCTCGTGGCCGTGAACCTGTGCGTCCTGACCGTCCTCGCCACCGCGACCGTCCTCGTCGACGACTTCGAACAGGCCGCGCGCCGCGCCGTGTACGGGGAGCGGGTGCGGGTCGCCGTCCACACCGACCTCCAGGAGGTCGTGGTGACCGGGAGCCTCCAGGAGCCGCCCGACCTGTTCCTCGACGGGCGGCTGCGGGTGGCCGGCCGGGACGAGTACCGCTACCACGAGGCGCTCGTGCACCCCGCGATGAACGGCGCGCACGCGCGCGTGCTGATCGTCGGCGGCGGCGACGGGATGGCCGCCCGCGAGGCCCTGCGCTACGCCGGGGTCCGCTCCGTCACCGTCGTCGAGCTCGACCCGGGGGTCGTCCGCCTCGCCCGTACGGACCCGGCGCTCGCCAAGCTCAACGCGCGGGCTTTCCGCGACCCCCGCGTCCATGTGGTCTACGCGGACGCGTTCAACTGGCTGAGGGGCGCCGCCGATCGTCTGCAGGAACGGTACGACGTGGTGATCTCCGACCTGCCCGACCCGGGGATCACCCCCAGCGCCAAGCTCTACTCGGAGGAGTTCTACGGCCTGGTGGCCCGGGTGCTCACCGCCACCGGACGGTTCGCCGTGCACGCCGGATCGGCCACCGACCGGCCCCGCACCTACTGGACCGTCGACGCCACCCTGCGCGCCGCCGGCTTCGCGACCAGCCCGTTCAGCGCGGCCGGCCGCACCCCCGGCTTCGCCGCCGGACCCGACCGCGCCGACCGCGCCGACCGTACGGGGCGGGGGCCGCGCGACTGGGGCTTCCTCCTGGCCGTACGGGGCGACCGGCCGCCCGCCCTCGGCCTCGCCCCCGGCGCGCCCCGGCTGCGCTCCCTCGGCACCGGGACGCTGGAGGCCGCCGCGCGCCGCGCCGAACGGACCCGGGGCGCCGCACCGCCGCCCTCCACCCTGGTGCACCCCCGCTACGGGGCCTGACGGAGGACCCCCGGGGACAAACAGGCGACGCCGCGCCCCCGCCTGAGTAGGCTCGGCTTCCATGGAGCATGAGGTGTTCGTTCCCGTCCCGGCCGAAGCCCTGCGCGCGACGCTCACGGACCCGGCCCGCGTGGTGCGCTGCGTGCCCGGTCTCCAGCGGGACGCCGACGACGAGGCCGGACCCCTCGCGGGCCGGCTGAAGGTGCGGGTCGGCGGCAGCACCATCACCTACCGGGGCGCCCTCAAGGTCGTCGAGCGGGACGGGGCCATCACCTACGAGGGGGAGGGCACCGAGGTGCGGGGCAAGGGCTCGGCCGAGCTGTCCCTCACCGTCGTCCTCACCCCGGTGGCCGAGGGGACCAGCCTGAGCTTCACCGGCGCCCTCACGGCGGCAGGTCGGCTCGCCGACGCGACGGACGAGGCACGCTCCACGGCGGCCGCCAGGCTCCTCGACAAGTTCGTGGAGGCGGTGACCGCGCTGGCGGAGGAGCCCTCCGGGGCGCCGAAGGAACGGGACGCGGCTCCGGAAGGGGCCTTGGAGGACCGGGACGCCGCTCCGGAAAGGGCTTCGGAGGAGCAGGACGCGGCTCCGGAGGAGGCCTCGGAGGAGGCCAGTGACGACGACGGGGTCGACGACGGGGTGGAGGAGCCGCCCGGGCGGGGCCCCGTCTTCGACGCGCCGGTGCCGCCCCCCTCCCTCGACCCGCTCCTCGACGAGGACTTCGGCGACACCCCGATCGAGTTCCCCTCCCCGCAGCCCGCCGCCGAGGCCGCCCACGCCCGCCGGACCATGATCGGGCGGTCCGCCGAGGAGGTCGACCACGCGCCGCCGCGCGGCCGGTACGCCCCCGTCCCCGCCCCCGAGGCGACGAGCGCCGGCGCCACCCTGCGCTGGATCGCGCCGGCCGCGGCCCTCGCGCTCGCCTCGGCCGTCGTCGTCGGCCGGGCGCTGCGCCGCCGCCGCTGAAACGGGCCCACCGGGGCTGGGCTCCGATCCCCCGGCCACCCCCTAGGCTCGGAGGGTGAGCATGCAGACGCGACTGACGGCGGGCGACGCCGAGTTGACCATCGACCCCGAACACGGCTGCCGGATCGGGAGCCTGCGCATCGGCGGCACCGAACTGCTGCGCCAGGGCGAGCGGTACGGAAGCTTCCCGATGGTGCCCTGGTGCGGGCGGACCGAGAACGGCCGCTTCCGCGACGGCGCCACCACGCACCGGCTGCCGATCAACGCCGCCCCGCACGCCATCCACGGCACCGTCCGCGACCTCGCCTGGAAGACCGCCCGGACCTCCGCGACCGAGGCCGTCTTCACCTGCGAGCTCGGCGACCCCTGGCCGTACCAGGGCAGGGTCACCCAGGTCTTCGAGCTGGCCGAGGACTCCCTCACCCTCCGCTTCGGCGTCGAGACCTACGACGCCTCCTTCCCGGCGCAGGCCGGCTGGCACCCCTGGTTCCTGCGCAACCTGGGCCGGGGCGGTCAGGACGTACGGATCGACTTCACGCCCGCCTGGCAGGAGGAGCGCGGGGAGAACCACCTCCCGACCGGCCGCCGCATCGACCCCCTCCCCGGTCCCTGGGACGACTGCTTCGGCATGCCCGACGGCGTCGACGTCACCCTCACCTGGCCGGAGGAGCTGGAGCTGAAGGTCGCGAGCCGCGCCGAATGGGTCGTGATCTACGACGAGCCCGAGGAGGCGGTCTGCGTCGAGCCGCAGTCCGGCCCGCCGAACGGCCTCAACACCCATCCGCGCCTGGTCACCCCGATCGACCCCCTGGAGGTCGAGAGCACCTGGAGCTGGCGTCGGCTGTGAAAGCCGCGAAAGACGCCCCTTAAGCTGCTGAGCATGACTGACGTACGCGCTGAGCTGCTCCAGCAGATCAAGGACAAGGCCGTGGTGCACGGCAAGGTGACCCTCTCCTCGGGTCTGGAAGCCGACTACTACATCGACCTGCGTCGCATCACGCTGGACGGCGAGGCCGCGCCGATGGTGGGCCAGGTCATGCTCGACCTCACGGCCGACCTGGACTTCGACTGCGTCGGCGGGCTCACCCTGGGCGCCGACCCGGTCGCGACCTCGATGCTGCACGCCTCCGCCGCGCGCGGCCGGCGCCTGGACGCCTTCGTCGTGCGCAAGGCGCAGAAGGCGCACGGCATGCAGCGCCGTATCGAGGGCACGGACGTCAAGGGCCGTCGCTGCCTCGTCGTCGAGGACACCTCGACCACCGGCGGCTCGCCGCTGACCGCGGTCGAGGCCGTCCGCGAGGCGGGCGGCGAGGTCGTCGCCGTGGCGACGATCGTGGACCGGGGAGCCGCCGGCGCCATCGCCGAGGCGGGTCTGCCGTACCTCACCGGCTACCAGCTGGCGGATCTCGGCCTGGCGTAACCGCCGCGAAGTCGTGACTTAGGTCCTGGACCCCTGGCAAAACGGTCCTGACCTGGTGTTTTGCCGAGGGGCGGGGTGTTTCACGTGAAACACCCCGCCCCTCGGCATGTCATGCCCGTGGGAGCCCGCACAAGAGTCTGGAAAGATGGGCCGCGACGATGACGTCGCCCCTAGGTCAGGGACAGCAACGCACACACCCCGCACATCACAAGGAGCGGACGAATGCCCATCGCAACCCCCGAGGTCTACAACGAGATGCTCGACCGGGCGAAGGCAGGCAAGTTCGCCTACCCGGCCATCAACGTGACCTCGTCCCAGACCCTGCACGCGGCGCTGCGCGGCTTCGCGGAGGCCGAGAGCGACGGCATCATCCAGATCTCGACCGGCGGTGCCGAGTTCCTGGGCGGTCAGTACAACAAGGACATGGTCACCGGCGCCGTCGCCCTGGCCGAGTTCGCGCACATCGTCGCCGCGAAGTACGACATCACGGTCGCCCTCCACACCGACCACTGCCCGAAGGACAAGCTGGACGGCTACGTCCGTCCGCTGCTCGACATCTCCGCCGAGCGCGTCGCCAAGGGTCTGAACCCGCTGTTCCAGTCGCACATGTGGGACGGCTCCGCCGAGACCCTCGCCGACAACCTGGCCATCGGCCAGGAGCTGCTCGCGAAGGCCGCCGCCGCCAAGATCATCCTTGAGGTCGAGATCACCCCGACCGGCGGCGAGGAGGACGGCGTCAGCCACGAGATCAACGACGAGCTGTACACCACCGTCGACGACGCCATCCGCACCGCCGAGGCCCTCGGCCTGGGCGAGAAGGGCCGCTACCTGCTCGCCGCGTCCTTCGGCAACGTCCACGGCGTCTACAAGCCGGGCAACGTCGTCCTCCGCCCCGAGCTCCTCAAGGACCTCCAGGCGGGCGTCGCCGCGAAGTTCGGCAAGGCCGACCCGTTCGACTTCGTCTTCCACGGCGGCTCGGGCTCGACGGCCGAGGAGATCGCCACCGCCCTCGAGAACGGCGTCGTGAAGATGAACCTCGACACCGACACCCAGTACGCCTTCACCCGCCCGGTCGTGGACCACATGTTCCGCAACTACGACGGTGTCCTGAAGGTCGACGGCGAGGTCGGCAAGAAGTCCACCTACGACCCGCGCACCTGGGGCAAGCTGGCCGAGGCCGGCATGGCCGTCCGCGTGACCGAGGCGTGTGCCGCGCTGCGCTCGACCGGCACGAAGCTGAAGTAAGCCTGTGACCGACGGGCCCGGTACCTCCTGAGGTGCCGGGCCCGTCGTGTTGTCCGTCGACGGGAGGGCCCGATGTACGACTTCGACCGGCAGACAGACCGGCACGGGACCGCTTCGGTCCAGTGGGACGGGATCGCGGACCGCTTCGGCGTCCCCGATCTGCTGCCCTTCACCATCTCCGACATGGACTTCGCCTCCCCGCCGGAGGTCCTCGCGGCCCTGCGCGAGCGCGTCGACCACGGGGTCTTCGGCTACACCGACTGGCGCCTCGGGGAGTTCCGGGAGGCGATCCGCCACTGGTACGCGAGCCGGTACGACGCCGAGGTCGACCCCGGGACGCTGGTGTACGCGCCCTCCGTGCTCTCCCAGCTCTCGCAGCTCCTCCGGATGTGGACGGAACCCGGCGACGGCGTGGTCGTCCACACCCCCACGTACGACGGCTTCCGCAAGGCCGTCACCGGACTCGGGCGCGAGCTGCGGGGCGTCCCGCTCGACGACCCGGCGGCCCTGGAGCGGGAGCTCGCCCGGCCGGACAGCCGGATGCTGCTGCTCTGCTCCCCGCACAACCCGACCGGCCGGGTGTGGACGGAGGAGGAGCTCACCGTCTTCGCCGGGCTGGCCGAGCGGTACGGCGCGGCCGTCGTCAGCGACGAGATCCACGCCGACCTGACGACCGAGGGCCACCGGCACGTCCCCTGGACCCGGATCGCCGAGCCGGGACGGGGCCGCCGCTGGGCCCTGATCACCTCCGGCACGAAGGCCTTCAACTTTCCGGCGCTCTCCGGCTCGTACGGCATGGTCGGCGACCCCGACGAGCGCGAGGCGTTCATCCGGCGCATGGAGACCGGCGAGGGGCTCGCCTCGCCCGCGGTGCTCTCCCTGACCGCGCACATCGCCGCGTACCGGCGGGGCGCGGCCTGGCTGGACGAGCTGCGCGGATACGTGGCGGGGACGATGGACATGGTCCGGGAGCGCCTCGCGGAAGGGCTGCCGGAGGTCGACTGGACGCCCCCGCAGGCCGGCTACCTGGCCTGGATCGACCTGCGGCCGCTCGGCATCGAGGAGAGCCGGCTCCAGGAGGAGCTGGTGGCGGTGGAGAAGGTCGCGATCATGCCGGGCGGGGTGTACGGCACGCCCGGCTTCGTCCGGCTGAACGTCGGCTGCCCCCGGAGCAAGGCCGAGCGGGGCGTGGGCGCACTGGTCAGGGCGGCGGCGCGGCTGCGCCGCGGCTGACCGGGGGCACCGGGCCGCACTTGCCGGATGCCGATACCGGGAGGCGCGGTGTCGGAGACGTGTTCTAGTCTTCGTGCACCGTGCCCCGCTCTGAGGGCCGGAGACCATGTTTCTGGGGGGTCTCTTCATCGTGCGCAAGCGCGCTCTCTCGACCGCGACGTCGCTCGCGGTCCTCTTTGGTTCCGCGGCGATCGTCACGAGCACGGCGGCTCCGGCCGCCGCGGACTCGGTCGTCCCGCTGAACGTCTCCACGATCAGCGACATGGTCGTGGACGGCGCCCACCAGCGCCTGTTCTTCAGCGACACGTACAACAACCGCATCGTCGTCACCGACTTCGCCGGCACGTTCGTGAAGAGCATCGGCGACCTGCCCTACGTCCGCGACCTCGACCTCTCCGCCGACTCGGGCACGCTCTACGCGGCGCTGGAGAACGCGGACAAGATCGTCGCCGTCGACACGGCGCAGCTTGCCGTCACCACCGAGTACCCGACGGGCGCCGGCACCAAGCCGTCCACCGTCGAGGCCGCCGCCGGCCGCCTCTGGTTCGGCTACGGCGAGAACTGGGACTCGGAGCTCGGCTCCGTCGACCTGACCACGGCCACGCCGACCGTGTCCCTCGCCCTCACGACGGGGGCCGACTGGTCGAATCCGCCCACGCTCCGCACCGACCCGGCGGCGCCGGACACGCTCGTCGCCTCCGACGGCACCATCAGCTCGGGCCCGATCGTCGTGTACGACACCTCGTCGGGCACGCCGGTCGTCCGCGCGTCCGTCGAGCGCCAGGGCTTCGTGAAGGACCCGGAGATCGCCCCGGACGGCAAGAGCCTCGTCGTGGCGGACCGCACCACCTCGCTCAGCCGGCTCAGCCTGACCGACCTCTCCGAACTGGAGAGCTTCCCGGTCTCGTCGAGCGCGGAGGGTGTCGCCATCGCCCCGGACGGCACCGTGGCCGGTGCCACGTGGGACACGTACGACACCGGTGACATCTTCGTCTTCGCCGGCGGTTCCAAGGTGCCGGCGAGCGTCCGGGACACGAAGTCCTGGCTGGTGTACGGCGACCTGGCGTGGGCGCCCGACAGCACCCGGCTCTTCGCCGCCGTGCAGATCCCGGGCCGGTCGGCGTACGAGCTCAAGATCTACACGACGCCCAAGTACCACACCACCACCGTGACGGTGAAGGCTCCGGCCACCGCGACCATCAACAAGCCGCTCACGGTCTCCGGCACGGTCACCTCCACGCTGCCGCTGCCGTCGGGCACGCCCCTCACGGTGACGCGGTACGACGCCGAGTACCCGCAGGGCAAGGCGCTCGGGACACGGAAGCTCGGGACGAACGGCGCGTTCTCGTTCGCGGACACCCCGGCCGCGGCCGGGAAGGTCACGTACCGGGTGGCGTACGCGGGTGACGCCAAGCGCGCCAACAACAACGGCGCGGCCGTCGTCAAGGTGACGCCGTTCCCGACGTACCTGAAGCTCGACCAGAACGGTCGCACCGTCGCCTACAACACCAACGTGACGTACACGGCGGCGCTGGGCTGGACGTACCGCAACCGGGTCGTGGAGATCTGGGCCGACCCGTACGGCCCCGAGCCGAAGCGGCTGCTCAAGCGCGGCACGGTCAACTCGGCCGGCAAGCTGTCGGTGACGCTCAAGATGACCCGCGACACCTATGTGTCCGCCGTCTTCGCCGGTGACACCCGCTCGGGCGCGTCCACGGCCACCTCGGCGGTCAACACGAAGGCCGGCCTGACGACCACCCTGTCCCGGCACTACAAGTGGACGAAGATCGGCACCACCTGGTACCAGACGTACCACCAGACCGCCGACCCGCTGGTCACCGCCTGGAACAACCCGTACCCCGGCCGCAAGACCAAGTACGAGCTCCAGGTCTGGTACGCCGGCGCCTGGCGCACCGGCGCCGAGGACTACGTCCCGCTGAGCAGCGGCGGCATGGCGTACATCGCCTTCGACGGCGACGGGGCGGCCGGTATCCGCGCCCGGATCCGCACGGCGTACGTGGACGGGCTGTCGGGAGACCGTGTGAACAGCACGAACTACGGCGCGTGGAAGTACTTCAACTTCACCCGCTGACCCGCACGCCGGTCCCCGTGACCGAGGAGCCCCGTCCGCCGACTTCGGTGGGCGGGGCTCCCGCGTTCGCGGGACCATGCAGGCATGGGCGTGCGGGACGTGCGGATGACCTCGGGGACGGGACGCTGGATCGTCTTCACGACCGTGCTCGGGTCCGGGATGGCGCTGCTCGACTCGACCGTCGTCAACGTCGCCCTGCCGCACATCGGCGAGGACCTGGGCGCCGACCTCGCCGTCCTCCAGTGGACGGTCAACGCCTACATGCTGACCCTGGCCGGGCTGATCCTCCTCGGCGGCTCGCTCGGCGACCGGTTCGGGCGGCGCCGGGTCTTCGTGATCGGGGTGGTGTGGTTCGCGGCGGCCTCGCTGCTCTGCGGCCTCGCCCCGAACGCCGGGGTGCTGGTCGCGGCCCGCGCCCTCCAGGGGGTGGGCGGGGCGCTGCTCACACCCGGCTCCCTCGCCCTGATCCAGGCGAGCTTCCACGAGGACGACCGGGCGCGGGCCGTCGGGCTCTGGTCGGGCTTCGGCGGTGTGGGCGCGGCGGTCGGCCCGTTCGTGGGCGGCTGGCTGGTGGACGGACCCGGCTGGCGGTGGGTGTTCCTGCTGAACGTGCCGCTCGCCGCCGTCTGCGTGCCGGTCGCCCTGCGGCACGTGCCGGAGTCGCGGGACGAGACCGCGCACGGCCGCTTCGACGTGCTCGGCGCGGTCCTGGGCGCGGTGGCGCTCGGCCTCGTCACGTACGCGCTGATCGGCGCGGCCTGGTGGGCCGGGGCGGCCGGGGCGGTGGTGGGGGCCGGGTTCACGGTGGTGGAGCGGCGGCGCGGGGAGCGGGCGATGGTGCCGCCGTCGATCTTCCGGTCGCGGCTGTTCACCGCGGTCAATCTGGTCACCCTGTGCGTGTACGCGGCGTTCGGCGGCTTCTTCTTCCTGGTGGCCCTCCAGCTCCAGGTGGTCTCCGGCTACTCGGCGCTCGGCGCCGGTATGGCCCTGCTGCCGACGACCGTGCTCATGCTGCTGCTGTCGGCGAAGTCCGGGGAGCTGGGGGAGAGGATCGGGCCCCGGATCCCGCTCACGGTGGGGCCGCTGCTGTGCGCCGGCGGGATGCTGCTGATGCTGCGGGCCGGGGAGGACGCCTCGTACGTACGGGACGTGCTGCCGGCGCTGCTCGTCCTCGGGCTCGGCATGACGGCCCTGGTCGCCCCGCTGACCGCGACCGTCCTCGCCTCGGTGGACGTGTCCAGGGCGGGCCTCGCGAGCGGCATCAACAACGCGGCCGCCCGCGCGGCCGGGCTGATCGCGGTGGCCGCGCTGCCGCTGCTCGCCGGGATGGGCCCGGAGGCGTACCGCTCGGCGGAGGAGTTCGGGGAGACGTTCCGGCGGGCAATGCCGATGTGCGCGGGGGTCCTGGTGGTGGGCGCGGTCCTCGCCTGGACGACCATGCGGACCCCGGCCGCGTCGGCGGGCTGCCACCCGGGGTGCAGGGTCCACTGCGGGGTGCAGGCCCCGCCCCTGGACCCGGGGCGGCGGGGCACGACGCCCTGATCCGAGGGCGAGGGCGAGGGTTCCGGCCTTCGGCTTCCCGGCCTGATGGCGGGCCCCGGCCCGCGCCCCCGGCCGCCGTTACTTCGAGAGCTCGGCGTACGCCTCGGCGCTGCTGTCCTTCAGGAACTGCCCGCAGCGCTCCGCCTCGTCCTGCTCACCGATCGCCTCCGCGGCACGGGCGAGCGCGGCCAGGCAGCGCAGGAAGCCGCGGTTGGCGCCGTGCTCCCAGGGGATGGGGCCGTGGCCCTTCCAGCCCGCGCGGCGCAGCGCGTCGAGACCCCGGTGGTAGCCGGTGCGGGCGTAGGCGTACGACTCGACCACGCGGCCCGCCTCCCACGCCTCGTCGGCGAGCAGGGCCCAGGCCAGGGAGAAGGTGGGGTGAGCGGCGGCGACCTCGACCGGCGGCTTCGACTCCTCGACGAGCAGGCGGTTCGCCTCCTCGTTCTCCGGGAGGTAGGTCGGGTTCGGTCCGCCCAGCAGGTTCTGGTGAATGTCCATGCGTGCAGTCTGCCACCCGGGCGGTCGCGCCCGAGGCGTCACGGACAGGACGCGGGGCGCACCGGGGAGACCGTCCGCAGGGTCGTCAGACCGGGGTCCTGGTGCGGCCGGCCGGGCGGGCCAACTGGTGGGCCCCGGCGCCGCTGAAGCGCCTGCACGCCCGCTTCGGCATCGCGGACTGACCGGCGCGGACCGACCGGACGGGAACCCCCGGGTCCGGGGGCCAGATCCGCCCGTTCCGTTCGAGGGCGTTCGAGTCGGCGGGTACGATCCCCGAAACCGCAGGACCCGGGGGGAAGTCTGTCGTGGGAAAACGTGCCTTACCCGCAGGACGGCGGGGAACGCGGAGGAAGCGCAGGCCGGGGCCCCGCCTCGCCCTTCCGGCCCTGGCCCTGGTGGCGGTCTCGCTCGGTGCCGGGGCAGCGCTCGCGCACTTCCAGGGCAGGGGGGCGGACGGCACGGCGGCCCCCGGGGCGGTGGCACCGCCGGTGACCGCCCCGAGCACCCGGCCCCCGGCGGCGAAGCCGAAGCCGCCGCCGAAGCCGGCGCCCGGGAAGACCGGGAAGACCGGGAAGACCGGGAAGACACAGAAACCCAGGCCCAAGCCCAAGCCCAAGCCCAAGCCGAAGCGGACCGCCGTCCCGCAGTCCGGCTCCGGCACCTTCACCGCCGCGCGGGCCTCGGGCGAGCCCGTCGGCCACGGCGGCACCCTGCGCCGCTACCGGGTCCAGGTCGAGGACGGCATCGCGCTCTCGGCGCGCGAGACGGCCGCGGAGATCCAGCGGATCCTGGCCCATCCGCGCAGCTGGGCCGCGCACGGCCGGGGCCGGTTCCAGCTGGTCTCGGAGGACGCCGACTTCGTCATCAGGATCGCCACCCCGGACACCGCCGACGCGCTCTGCGCGCGGCAGGGCTACCACACCCACGGCGAGCTGAACTGCGAGACCACCGACGGCGTCGTGGTGAACCTCAAGCGGTGGATGCTCGGCTCGCCGACCTTCGCGGGGGAGCCGGCGGAGTACCGGCACCTGATCATCAACCACGAGGTGGGGCACGAGATCGGCATCCGCTCGCACATGGGCTGCCCGGGGCCGGGCAGGCTCGCGCCCGCGATGATGCAGCAGATCAAGGGCCTGAACGGCTGCCGATCGAACGCTTTTCCGTATGACGAAGAGGGGATCTACATCACGGGCCCGATCGTGTCATGATGCGCTTGGGACGCGCGCGAAGAAGCACGCCTCCCGAGGGGACCGGAGCTCCCGTGGCGCCCAGCAGAGCGCGCGGTGGAGCGGACCGCTACCCGGTAGCCCGTATCGAGGAGACAGAAATGTCCACCTTCCCCGATGCCTCCGGAGCCGGCTCGGTCGTCGACGACCCGAACCTCGACTTCGCGGGTACGACGCCGTACGAGGACTACGTCCAGGCGGACGTCCTCACCCACCTCCAGCACCTGCGCTCGGACGACCCCGGCGAGATGGTCTTCCTGGTCACGACCCAGGTCATGGAGCTGTGGTTCACGGTGATCGTCCACGAGTGGGAGACCGCGAGCCGCGCCCTGCGCGAGGACCGGGTCCCCGTCGCGATGGACGCGCTCAAGCGCTCGGTGCGCGAGCTGGAGGCCCTCAACCACTCCTGGCGGCCGCTCGCCCAGCTCACCCCCGGCCAGTTCAACGCCTACCGGTCCGCGCTCGGCGAGGGTTCCGGCTTCCAGTCGGCCATGTACCGGCGGATGGAGTTCCTGCTCGGCGAGAAGTCCGCCTCCATGCTCGTCCCGCACCGGGGCGCGCCCCGCGTCCACGCCGAGCTGGAGAAGGCGCTGCACGAGCCCAGCCTGTACGACGAGGTCCTCGGGTTCCTCGCCCGGCGCGGCCTGCCCGTGCCGGCGTCGGTCCTCGGCCGTGACCTGGCGCAGCGGTACGAGCCCTCGCCCGAGGTCGAGGCGGTCTGGGCCGGGATCTACGCGGACGCCGACCAGAACGGCGAGCTCGTCCGGCTCGGCGAGGCCCTGAGCGACGTCGCCGAACTGGTCTGGCGCTGGCGCAACGACCACCTGGTGGCGACCCGGCGCGCGATGGGCGCGAAGACCGGCACCGGTGGCTCCGCGGGCGTGGCCTGGCTGGAGAAGCGGGCCCAGAAGAACGTGTTCCCCGAGCTCTGGACGGCCCGCAGCCATGTCTGAGTCCTACATCCAGCGAGCGAAGGCGCTCGACGCCGCCGACGGCCTCGCCGGGCACCGCGCGAAGTTCGCCCTCGACGAGGAGACCGTCTACCTGGACGGCAACTCGCTGGGCGCCCTGCCCGCGCACGTCCCGGCCCGCATGGCCGACGTCATCACCCGCGAGTGGGGCGAGCTGCGCATCCGCTCCTGGGACGAGTCCGGCTGGTGGACCGCGCCCGAGCGGATCGGCGACCGGATCGCCCCGATCGTCGGCGCCGCCCCGGGGCAGATCGTGGTCGGCGACTCGACGAGCGTGAACGTCTTCAAGGCGGTCGTCGCGGCCACCCGGCTGAACGGCGACGACCGCGACGAGATCCTCGTCGACGCGACGACCTTTCCCACGGACGGGTACATCGCCGAGTCCGCGGCGCGGCTGACGGGTCGCGAGATCGTGGCATGCGACCCGGCCGACATGGCGGCCGCGGTGAGCGACCGCACGGCCCTCGCGCTCGTCAACCACGTCGACTACCGCATGGGCCGGCTCCAGGACCTGCCCGGGCTCACCGCCGCGCTCCACGCGGCGGGCGCGCTCGCGGTCTGGGACCTGTGCCACAGCGCGGGCGCCCTGCCCGTCGGCCTGGACGCCCACGGGGTCGACCTGGCCGTCGGCTGCACCTACAAGTACCTGAACGGCGGCCCCGGTTCGCCCGCGTACCTGTACGTCGCCGAGCGCCACCAGGCCGCCTTCGACTCGCCGCTGCCCGGCTGGAACTCGCACGCCGACCCGTTCGGCATGACCCCCGGCTACGAGGCGGCGTCCGGCGTGCTCCGGGGCCGGGTCGGCACGCCCGACATCCTGTCCATGCTGGCCCTCGAAGCGGCGCTCGACGTCTGGGACGGCGTCGCGATCGAGGACGTGCGGGCCAAGTCGCTGGCGCTGACGGACTTCTTCCTGGAGTGCGTCGAGGCGTACGTCCCCGAGGGCCGCGTCACCTCCGTGACCCCCGGGGCGGGCGCCGAGCGCGGCAGCCAGGTGGCACTGCGCTGCGCGGACGCGCCCGCCGTCATGGCGGAGCTGATCAAGCGGGGGGTCGTCGGCGACCTGCGCCGCTCGGACATCCTGCGGTTCGGTTTCACCCCGCTGTACGTGGGCTTCGCGGACGCGGAGCGGGCGGCGAGGATCCTCGCGGAGGTTCTTCGATAGGTCGGATCATCGCCTGATCTGCGGGGGTTCCGGTGCTGGTACCGTCCCCGCAGGTCAGGCCGATTCGGCCCCGCACACGAGAGGTTGGAACAGCATGCCGGACCCCGCCGCGCGCGATGCCGCCGAAGAGGCGTCGGCCTTCTCGCACCCGGCCGTCACCCCGGACGCCACCGCCGCGTACGGCGACCACCCGGACCAGGTGGTCGACTTCTACGCCCCGCGCGACGGGCGCGCCCCGGCCCCGCTCGTCGTCGCCCTGCACGGCGGCGCCTGGCGGGCACCGTACGACCGGCAGCACCTGACCCCCTTCGTGGACTTCCTGGCCCGCCGGGGCTTCGCCGTGGCCAGCGTCGAGTACCGGCGCGGGCCCGGCCTCCCCCATCAGGGCGGTACGGCCCCGGTCGCCGGGCGCTGGCCGGAGACCTTCGACGACGTGGCGGCGGCGCTCGACGCCGTGGCGGACCTGGCCGCCGCGCACCTCCCGCAGGCCGACCCGCGGCGGACCGTCCTCACCGGCCACTCGGCGGGCGGCCACCTCGCGCTGTGGGCCGCCGCCCGGCACGTCCTGCCCGCCGGCTCCCCGTGGCGGCTCCCCGCCCCGCCGGAGCTGCGCGGGGTCGTCGCCCTCGCCCCGATCTCCCACTTCGGGCGGGCGGTGGAACTCGGGGTGTGCGGCGGAGCGGTCACGGAGCTGCTGGGCGGCGAGTCCTCGTACGAGGGGCGCGCGGCCTTCGCGGACCCGTCCGTCCTCCTCCCGACCGGCATCGCGACCACCGTCGTCCAGGGCCGCGAGGACGTCGTCGTGCCGTACGCGGTGGCCGAGGCGTACGCGGAGGCGGCGGCGAAGGCGGGCGAGGAGGTCGGCCTGACGCTCCTGGAGGGCATCGGCCACTTCCCGCTGATCGACCCGGCGGCGGACGCGTGCGCGGTGGTGGCGGAGGAGATCGCCCAGCTGGCGTGGTGAGCGGCGGGCGGTGGGCGACGGGCCTGGAATCTGAGATTCCCCTGATTTTCCGTACAACCCTTCGAACCCCTCGCGGGTCTGATCGGGCACACGCTCCCGTGCCCGATCTTCCTCGTGGGGGTTCCATCTTGCAGCTCCGCACCACCCGTACCCGTCTCACCTCGGCCGTGACGGCGGTCCTCGCCGTCACGGCCCTCGGTGCCGGCACCCTGGCGACGGCACCGGCGGTCTTCGCGGCACCCGCCCAGGCGGCCGCCGAGACCAGCACTCTGCCCGTCTTTCCGACGGGCGCTCAGGTCCTGGCCACAGGGCCTTCAGGCTTCCTCACGCACGACCGGTTCGCGTCCGGTAGCAGCACTTCGGCACTGCTCTGGACCCCGTACGACGGCGGGGCGCCGACGCCGGTCGCGGTGCCGGACGGCGGCGGGTGGGCCTCGGCCGGCGGCGACGTGCTCGTCGTCGGCGACGCGCCGTCCGCCCGCGACATGCGGGCGGTCACCCTGCGGAACATGGCCGACCCGGCCGCCCCGAGCGTGACCATCGACCTTTCCTCCCTGAACGCCTCCTACGTGACCGTCCTCGGCCCGACGAGCGTCCTCGCGCAGGTACAGAAGGGCGACGGCGAGGCGGAGCTGCTCGTGGTGACCAGGAACGGCGCCGCGCTCGACACCGAGCCGGTGACCGGTCTGCCCGCCCACGCCCAGCACTTCTGGAGCGACGCACCGATCGTGAACGGGCAGGTCCTTGTCGGCCACATGGCCAGCAAGAGCGACCCGATGGCCGGTGGTCGGTCCGTCATCGACATCGCCTCCGGGTCCGTCGTTCTCACGTACGGCGCCGCCGAGGGCGGCATCGACTTCAGCCACCTGCTGTTCTCCGAGTCGTACGTGGGCTGGTACGAGCGTGCGGGCACCGCGATCACCCTCACGACGGTCTCGCGCGGCCAGGACCCGAAGCGGACCACGAAGATCCTCAGTTCCGCGGAGACCGACCTCACCGCGCTCGCGGGCGACTGGCTGATCCTCGGAAACCCGGCGGCGGGCGTCAGGGCCTACTCCCTGGCCTCCGGCGACAGCCGCCCCGTCACCAACGGCTCCGGTACGACCGGTCTGGCGGCCGAGGGCGGCGACACGTCAGTGGTCAGCGGCGAGCGCCCCGACGGCACCCGCGGCCTGTTCCGGCTGGGGAACGCGGAGAACGGTGACCTGGCCGTCACCAAGATCGCGGACATGGAGCTCGGCGCCCCCCTGGCCGTCGTGCGGTCCCACGTCCCCACGACGGTCAACCTCGACAAGAGCGGCGGCAAGGTGGCGCTGGGGTGGACGCTGTCGCGCCCCGACGCCACCATGGACGTGACGCTCACTCACATCGCGACGGGCAAGGTCTTCCGCCAGCACCTCGAACCCGTCACGGACGGCACCTCCCGCTTCTCCTTCGACTGGGCCGGCGAGGTCTACGGACCCAACGCACCCGACACCGACGACGCACCGAACGGCGCGTACACGGTCGCGATGCAGGCCACGCAGGTCGATGCCATCGGAGAGACCGTCCGGGACACCCGGCGTATGGAGCTCAGCCGGACGCCCAACCCGCACGACTACACGAACAACGGCTCCACCGACGTCCTCGCCCGGGACGCCTCCGGCGTGCTGTGGCGCGACGACCTGCGGGACCGTCCGGTGAACGGCCAGGTCAACGTCGCCGGGCGCACCCGCATCGGCGCGGGCTGGGGCGTGTACAAGCAGATCGAGGCCGTCGGCAACATCGGCGGCGCCGCCCCCGGCGACCTGATCGCGGTCGACGGCTCCGGCGCGCAGTGGATCTACCTCGCCAAGGGCGACGGCACGTTCGCCCCCCGGACGCAGGTCGGCACGGGCTGGCAGACCTACAACAAGATCACCGGCGGCTCGGACCTCGACGGCGACGGCCGCCCCGACCTGGTGGGCACGGACAGCGCGGGTGTCCTGTGGTTCTACAAGGGCACCGGGAACTACGCGAAGCCGTACGCGCCGCGGGTCCGGATCGGCGGCGGCTGGCAGGTCTACAACAACATCACCGCCGTCGGGAACATCGCGGGCACGGCCGCCGGCGACCTGGTCGCCCGGGACACCTACGGCGTCCTCTGGCTGTACCAGGGCAACGGCGCCGGCGGCTTCGCCCCCCGCGTGAGGATCGGCGGCGGCTGGGGCGTCTTCTCCCAGCTCGTCGGCGCCGGCGACCTGGACAACGACGGGCGCCCGGACCTGATCGCGTACGGATCGGGTGGCACGGCCTTCTACCGCTCGACGGGTGTCGTCACCGCCCCCTTCAGCCTTCAGCGGACGACGCTGTACTCCGGCGAGGGCACCAAGTTCAACAGCGTGATCTGAGGCCTGCCCTAGTCCTCAAGGGGGACCCGGAAGGATCCGCATCCAGCGGGACGACCGGGTTCCCCGCCCCCCGTACGGTTTCGGTGTGACCCAGACACAGTCCTCCGAGACGAGCCGCAGCCCCGAGTTCCGCCTGGTGCAGGTGGCGCTCGGCGGGCTGCGCCAGGAACTCCTCCACGACGCCTTCGCCTACCGGCCGCTGCCGCGCATGGACGTGAACAGCGGGCCGACGCGCTTCCTGCCGCAGCGGATACGGGTGTACGCCGGTCTGCTGCCGCACGCCGTCGTCGCGTTCACGGCGCTGATCGTCTTCATCATCGGGATGGAGCGCTTCCACGGCGCCCTCGGCCCGATCGGGCTCGTGACCGGCCTCGTGCCGGCCGCGATCGTGCTGCTCACCCTGGTCCGGCCGGTCCTCGCCTTCTGGGCCTCGCTGGCGTCGGCCCCGTTCGTCGGATACCTCGCCGGTTACGCGGGCGGCTGGCCCTGGGCGGCGAACTCGCTCGCCGCCCATCTGGCGGTCCTCGCCGTCGTCGCCGCCCGCTCCCGGCCCCGTACGGCCGCGTGGATGTGGCTGGTGACGGCGGGCTACTGCCTCTTCGCCGAGATGTTCCTCGGGGTCGGGCGCAGCTCCGACTCGGTCCCGCTGCTCTTCGTCGCGGCCCTCGCCCTGCTCACCGTCACCGTCTTCCAGGTCCGCCGCCAGGCGACCCGCGAGGTCACCGCCCAGCAGACCGTCACCGCGCAGGAGCGTTCGAAGCGGACCCTCCTGGAGGAGCGGACGACCATCGCGCGGGAGCTGCACGACGTCGTCGCCCACCACATGTCGGTGGTCGCCATCCAGGCGGAGGCCGCGCCGTACCGGGTGGAGAACCCGCCGCCGGAGCTGGAGCAGGCGTTCCTCACCATCCGGGAGAACGCCGTCGCCGCGCTGACCGAGCTGCGCCGCATCCTCGGGGTCGTCCGGGCCGAGGACTACGAGGCTCCCGACGCGCCGCAGCCGACCCTCGGCGACCTGGACGCGCTCGTCGGCAACGTCCGCGAGGCCGGGCTCGACGTGACGAAGACGGTGACCGGCGCGGTGCGCGAGCTGCCGCAGGGCGTGGAGCTCTCCGCGTACCGGATCGTCCAGGAGGCCCTGTCGAACGTGCTGCGGCACGCACCGGGCGCGGCGGCGAAGGTCGAGGTCAGTTACGTCCTGGGTGGTCTGGGGCTGCGGATCGCCAACGGGCCCGCGCGCGGTCTCGTCAAGCCCGCCCGTCACCCGGCCACCACCCCTGACGGAGGGCTGCGCCCGCCCCCTTCGATGGGCGCCGGACACGGCATCACCGGCATGCGGGAGCGTGTGACGATGCTGGGCGGGGAGATGACGGCCGAGGCGACCGACGACGGTGGCTACGAGGTGACGGCCTTCGTCCCCGTGAGCCGCGAGGAGGCCGTGCAGTGATCCGCGTACTGATCGTCGACGACCAGATGATGGTCCGCGAGGGCTTCTCGGTGCTGCTCGGCGCGATGCCGGACATCGAGGTCGTCGGCGAGGCGGTCAACGGCCGGGAGGCGATCGCGCAGGTCGCCGCCCTCCGGCCCGACGTGGTCCTCATGGACATCCGGATGCCCGAGCTGAACGGCATCGAGGCCACCCGGGAGATCGTCGCCGCCGACGCGGACGCGAAGGTGCTGGTCCTGACCACCTTCGACCTCGACGAGTACGTGTACCAGGCGCTGCGCGCCGGGGCCTCCGGCTTCCTCCTCAAGGACGCCTCGGCCCGGCAGCTCGCGGACGGCGTCCGGGTGGTCGCGGCCGGCGAGGCGCTGCTCGCGCCGACCGTCACCAAGCGGCTGATCACCGAGTTCGCGAAGGCGCCGGGCTCCCCGCGCCCGCCGGCGACGGCGCAGATCGGGGAGCTGACCGAGCGGGAGACGGAGGTCCTCGTCCTCATCGCGCAGGGCCTGTCGAACGCCGAGATCGCCGATCACCTCGTCGTCGCCGAGTCGACGATCAAGACGCACGTCAGCCGCATCCTGGTGAAGCTGGGCCTGCGCGACCGCACGCAGGCGGCGGTCTTCGCGTACGAGGCGGGATTGGTGCGGGCCGGCGGGTGAGGCGCCGGTCCGGGGACGGCGTCGGCACGGGAGCGGTGCCCGGTCCAGGGGAGCGGTGCCCGGTCCGGGTGAGGCGCCGGTCCGGGGGAGCGGTGCCCGGTCCGGGGGTAGCGTCCGGACATGGACGCTGTTGACGCTGTGTACGACCCCTGGTCGGCGGAGTTCGTCGCCGACCCGTATCCCGCCTACGCCGAGCTGCGCGCCGCCGGCCGCGCGCACTGGCACGCCCCCACCCGCCAGTGGCTGATCCCGCACCACGAGGACGTGTCGGCCCTTCTCCGGGACCGGCGCCTGGGCCGGACGTACACGCACCGCTTCACGCACGAGGAGTTCGGCCGGGAGGCGCCGGACGCCGCGCACGAGCCGTTCCACACGCTCAACGACCACGGGCTGCTCGACCTGGAGGCGGCCGACCACACCCGGATCCGGCGGCTGGTGTCGAAGGCGTTCACGCCGAGGACGGTGGAGGACCTGGCGCCGACGGTACGGGGCCTCGCCGCCGGTCTCGTCGGTGACCTGGTCGCGGCGGGCGGCGGCGATCTGCTGTCCGCCGTCGCCGAGCCGCTGCCGGTCGCGGTGATCGCCGAGATGCTCGGCATCCCCGCGGAGGACGAGGAGCGGGGGCGGCTGCGGCCCTGGTCGGCGGCGATCTGCGGGATGTTCGAGCTGAATCCCTCGCAGGAGACGGCCCGGCGGGCGGTCGAGGCCTCGGTGGAGTTCTCGGACTATCTGCGGGAGCTGATCGCGCGGCGGCGGAAGAGTCCGGGAAACGACCTGATCTCGTCCCTGATCGCGGTGGAGGAGCTGACGGAACAGGAGATGATCTCCACCTGTGTCCTGCTCCTCAACGCGGGCCACGAGGCCACGGTGAACACCACGGTCAACGGCTGGTGGACGCTGCTCAGGGAGGGCGTCCGGCCGCATCCCGAAAAGTTGTCCACAGCTGTGGAAGAACTTCTGCGCTACGACACCCCGCTCCAGATGTTCGAGCGCTGGGTCCTCGACGACATCGAGCTCGGCGGCGTCACCCTCCCGCGCGGCTCCGAGGTCGCCCTCCTCTTCGGCTCCGCCAACCGCGACCCCGCCCGCTTCGGCCCCACCGCCGACGTCCTCGACCTCGAACGGGCCGACAACCCGCACATCACCTTCGGCGCCGGCATCCACTACTGCCTCGGAGCCCCGCTCGCCCGCCTCGAACTGACCGCCGTCTTCGGCGAGTTGCTGAGGCAGGCGCCGGGGCTGAGGCTCGCGGCGGAACCAGTGTGGAAGCCGGGGTACGTCATCCGGGGCTTCGAGGAGCTGCTCGTGGAGGTGTGACGCTCAACCGCTGATGTCCCGGCGGCGCAGCCCCGCCAGGCCCGTCGCCGTCAGGGCCGCCGCCAGGGCCGTCAGGACCAGGACCGGGGTCCAGGCCATGTCGGGGCCCGGCAGCCTCGGCAGGTGCCCGAAGGGGGAGAGGTCCAGGACGGCCTGCGGCAGGTCCAGGGCGGGGCCGATCCAGCCGAGGGCCAGGCAGAGGCCGGCCACGCCCCACGCGGCGGTCGCGGCCTTCGGGGCGGCGCCCCAGAGCAGGACCGCGAGCCCGGCGAGCGTCCAGACGCCCGGGAGCTGGACGAGCGCGGCGCCCAGGATCGGGCCGGGCTCGTGCCCGTACGCGAGGGTCAGACCGAGCCCGCCGAGGACCAGGATCAGGGCCGAGCCGCCGAAGGCGATCACCAGGTGCCCGGCGGCCCAGCGGAGCCGGCCGAGGGAGCCCGCGAGGAGCGGTTCGGCCCGGCCCGAGGTCTCCTCCCCGTGCGGCCGCAGCACGGACCCCACCGCGTACAGCGCCGCGAGCATCCCGAGGAGGGAGACCATGGTGGCGAGGAAGGCGTCGGTCAGCGCGCTCTGGCCGCCCATCCGCTCGAAGATCTCCCGGGCCCGTTCGTTGTCGCCGACGATGTCGGCCGCGCCCTCGACCATCCCGCCGAAGACGAGCCCGCCGAGCAGGAAGCCGAGGGACCAGCCGAGGAGCGTGCCGCGCTGGAGCCGCCAGGCGAGCGCCCCGGCCGTCGCGAGCCGCCCCTCCGCCGGGCCCGGCCGGGTCGGGAGGAAGCTTGCGCCGACGTCCCGGCGGGCGGTCAGCGCGTACGCCGCCGCCGTCTGCGCCAGGACGGCGGCGAGGATCAGGAGCAGCACCCACCAGCGCTCGTCGGCGAAGGCGCGGACGTGCTCGGCCCAGCCGATCGGCGAGAGCCAGGTCAGGACCGAGCCTCCGTCCGCCGTGCCGGAGTCGCCGGCCGCCCGCAGGACGAACGCCAGGCCCAGGACGGCGGCCGACAGGCCCTTGGCGAGCCGGGCGCTCTCCGTGAGCTGGGCGGCGAGCGCGGCCGTGGTCGCGAAGACCATGCCGGTGCCGCCGATCGCCAGACCGAGCGCGAGGGCCCCGGCCGCGCCCTGTCCGGCGAGGCCGGCGGTGACGACGAGGGCGACGGCCGTGTTGAGGACGAGGGCGGCGAGGAGCGCCGCCGTCAACGGGGCCCGGCGGCCCACCGCCCCGGCGGACAGCATCTCCTGACGGCCCGTCTCCTCCTCCTCGCGGGTGTGCCGGACCACCACGATCAGGCTCGCGACGGCGGCGAGGACCGTGCCGAAGGTGCCGAAGCGCCAGGCGACGAGCCCGCCGAGGGAGTCGCCGAAGACCGGTCCGTACAGGGCGCGCATCGAGCTGTTGGCGGTCATGGAGGCGGCGAGTTCGGCCCGCTCGGCGGCCGTGGAGTACAGCCCGCCGAGGGAGCCGGCGCCGCTCGCGACCATGCCGCCGGTGACGAGCGCCCAGACGGGGAGCACCAGCCGGTCGCGGCGGAGCGCGAGCCGGGTGAGGACGCCGGTGCCGGCGAGGGTCATGACGCCACCTCGTCCGTGTAGTGCCGGAGGAAGAGCTCCTCCAGGGTGGGCGGGGTGGAGGTCAGGCTCCGTACGCCCGAGGCGGTCAGGGAGCGGAGGGCGGCGTCGAGCTTGTCGGTGTCGACCTGGAACCTCACGCGGCCTCCCTGCACGTCGAGCCCGTGGACGCCGGGGAGGTGGGCGAGGCCGTCGGGCGGTCCGGCGAGTTCGGCGGTGACGCTGGTACGGGTCAGGTGCCGCAGCTGCGCGAGCGAGCCCGACTCGACGGTCCGGCCCTTGCGGACGATGCTGATCCGGTCGCAGAGCGCCTCGACCTCGCTGAGGATGTGGCTCGACAGCAGGACGGTCCGGCCCCGGTCGCGGGCCTCCTCGACACAGCTCTGGAAGACCTCCTCCATCAGCGGGTCGAGGCCGCTGGTCGGCTCGTCGAGGACGAGCAGGTCGACGTCGGCGGCGAAGGCGGCGACCAGGGCGACCTTCTGCCGGTTGCCCTTGGAGTAGGTGCGGCCCTTCTTGGTGGGGTCGAGCTCGAAGCGCTCGATCAGCTCGGCCCGCCGGGCCTCGTCGAGGCGGCCGCCCCCGCGCAGCCTGCCGTACAGGTCGATGACCTCGCCGCCGGAGAGGTTGCGCCAGAGCGTCACGTCGCCGGGGACGTACGCGATCCGGCGGTGGAGCTCGACGGCGTCGCGCCAGGGGTCGCGGCCGAGGAGCCGGGCGGCGCCGGAGTCGGGCCGCAGCAGGCCCAGGAGGACCCGGATGGTGGTGGACTTCCCGGCGCCGTTGGGGCCGAGGAAGCCGTGGACCTCGCCGGCCTCGACGGTGAGGTCGAGGCCGGCGAGGGCGTGGGTGCGCCCGAAGGACTTGTGGAGTCCGACGACGCTGATTGCCTTCGTCATGCTTCTGAACGTACGGTAGTTTCACAAATTTGTGAAGTTAAGGAACCGTATAAAGTCAGAGGATGGGTGAGAGCGAGATGACGACGAAGACCGACGGGGCCGACGACGAGGCGGTCTCCCGCTTCGTGGAGCGCTTCGCCGCCGAGATGACCGCCGCGGGCATGCAGCGCATGGCGAGCCGCGTCTTCGCGGCCCTCCTCGCCTCCGAGACGGCCTCCATGACCTCGGCGGAGCTGGCCGAACAGCTGCGGATCAGCCCGGCCGCCGTCTCCGGCGCGATCCGCTACCTCGGCCAGGTCAGCATGGTCAGCCGGGAGCGCGACCCCGGCACCCGCCGCGAGCGGTACGTCCTCCACAACGAGCTCTGGTACGAGACCTTCACCCGCCGCGACCAGACCCTCACCCGCTGGGAGAAGGTCCTCGACGAGGGCGCCGCGACCCTCGGGACGGACAGCTCGGCGGGCCGCCGCATCGCGGAGACCGCCGAGTTCTTCGCCTTCCTGCACGGCGAGATGTCCGGGATCATGGACCGCTGGCGCGCCCACAAGAAGGCGCAGGCGGACTGATCAGGGGGCCGGGGCCTCCAGCGGAGGGGCGAGCCGCTCCAGGGTCGCGGTGAACTCCGGCCGCCCGTCGTCCTCCCAGTACGGCCCCGCCGGCCACAGCGGGCGCCCCTCGATCCAGGGCGCGACGAACGGCATGCGGCCGTCGGCGGTGAAGTCCTGCCAGCCGTGCAGCCAGGCGGTGCCGACGGGCCGGGACGGCAGCCCGCGGCGCGGCTTCTTCGGCGGGCCGGGCGGAATCAGCTGGAGCAGCCCCTCGGGCCGGGCGTACAGGCCGCCGTGGACGGGGAACAGCACCAGGACGGGGCCGCCGCCGTGCGGGTCGTACAGCAGGACGTACCGGCGCGGGGTGGGCGGGGAGGAGGTCGCGGCCCGGGCCATCAGCCGCGCCGCGGGCCTGCCGGTGACCAGCAGGTCGTAGCAGGAGTACGCGAGAGCGCCCAGGACCACCACGTCGATGGCGTACAGCTTCACGGCGTCGCCCCCCGTCGGCCCGGTCAGCGTGACCGCGCCGACGGCCGCGCAGAACGCGAGCGCGACCAGCACCCGGGTCGTTCCGGCGGTTCGCCGCAGGCTCCGCACCCGCCACCAGGCCACCTTGCGCACGTCCGCCTCCGGGCGGAGCGCCTTGTCCTGCGGCACGGCCTGGCGCCGGGCGTGCGAGGCGAGCACCGCGTACGTCGGCCCGGGCGCGGGAGGCGCCTTGTCGAGCCGTACGCGACGGCCGTCCACGGCGTCGGGCCCGACGCCGGGCACGCGCACAGGTCCAGGCTCAGGCACCGGCGCATGCACAGGCTCCGGCTCCTGCGGCTGCCGCGGGGCCGCCCGGCGCATCAGGCCCTCCGCCTCCGCGCGCGCCACGATCCGGCGGCGCACGCGCCCGCCGCGCAGCGGCTTCGCCCAGATCGGCTCCCCGCCACCGGGCGGGGCGAGGACCCCGCCCGTACGCGGGTCGCCGCACCACCACAGCACGCCGTCCGGACCCGGCCGTATCAGCTCGTAGCGCTGCCGGGTCGCGATCACGGTCAGCGGCCACGCCTCACCGCCGTCCGGGGAGCGCAGCACGACGCTCGTCGCGTACCGGCTGTGGCCGACCGCCACGGCGGGATGCGCCGACCAGACGCCCGCGCCGAGGGCCCGCCGCATCCGCCGCGCGAGGACCAGCGAGCCGGTCCCGGCGCCCATCGCGACGATCCCGAGCGCGAGGATCCAGGAGACCGGGCCGGAGACCCCGGCGATCCCGGCGGTGGCGGCCAGGGCGAGCGTCACGGCCCCCGCGCCGATCAGTCCCCCCGCTCTTCGCCGGTACCGCTCCAGCGCCCCCGCCGTCTCCTCGACGTCCAGCGCACACCCCATCGCACGTCCCCCCGCCCCTCCGGTAACCCTGCGCCGACGCTAGGGCCTGAGGAACACGGCGCGCCACCGTCAATTCGGCGAGGACGCTCGGCCAGGGCCTGTCCGGCGGATCAGGGTCGGACAGGCCCTAGGGGGTGTCCCGGGGCAGGGTCAGCCCCCACGCCCCCGCGCGGACCGTCCACGTCCGCCGCCGCACCGGTCCCGCGACCCGGCCGTCGGCGCGGTAGCGGAAGTCGGGGCCCGAGACGGTGAGGGTGTGGGCGGTCGCGCGGCGCGGCGGGGCCGCCGACGGGTGGACGGTCACCTCCGCCGTACCACCCGTGGAGCGGACCGTCAGGCCCTCCACCGGCGCGTCGACGTCGGCGAGCAGCACCCCGTCCGCCTCCACCCGCAGCCGGTGCGTGCGGACGGCGAGGGCCGAGGGGGCCGGCCGGACGAGGGTGCGGACGAGGGTGCGGCAGGTGTCCCAGACGGACGGCGCCGGGGCGAGGTCGGGCAGGCCCGGGACCAGCAGGTCGCCGAGGACGACGCCGTCGCTGTCGTCGACGAGCAGGTCGAGACGGCGCACGGCCCCGTGGAGGACCGCCCGCGCCGCCGCCGGCGTGGAACGCGGCACGCCGAGCGCGTGGGCCACCTCCAGATCGTCCGGGGCACCGATCGGAACGAGCGAGAGGACCCCCTCGGCGAACCCCCGCTCGCGGTGCAGCAGGGCCACCGTGCGGAGCAGCGCGCGGTCGTCGCCGAGGACGACGGGGCGCCGGGAGCCGCGCCGGGCCAGGGCCCGGCAGAATTCCTCGGGGCCGTCCGGCAGGCAGATCTTCGCCTCCGCGCCCGCGGACAGCACGTCTTTCGCGATCCGTACGGACTCGCCGTCATTTCGGCGGGCGACCGGGTCGACGATGACCAGCAGCTGGTCGTGATCCGACACCTCGGTCCTTCCTCGGGTAGCATCTTTGTGCAAGAGCCCCTTGCGCTATTGCGCCAGGGGCTTCGTCTATTCCGGGGCACACCGGTGAGGCGGCGTACGCCCCCTGACCTTGGACATGCCCCACCCGGAAGGGGTGTACGCCTGTGCCCGCACTTGTGCTGCTCGGTGCTCAGTGGGGTGACGAGGGCAAGGGAAAGGCCACCGACCTCCTCGGTGGATCCGTGGACTACGTGGTGCGTTACCAGGGCGGCAACAATGCCGGCCACACGGTCGTCGTGGGCGACCAGAAGTACGCGCTGCATCTCCTCCCTTCCGGAATCCTCTCCCCGGGGTGCACCCCGGTGATCGGAAACGGTGTCGTCGTCGACCCGGCGGTCCTGCTCTCCGAGCTGAGCGGACTGAACGACCGCGGTGTCGACACGTCGAAGCTCCTGATCAGCGGCAACGCCCACCTGATCACCCCGTACAACGTCACCCTCGACAAGGTGACGGAACGGTTCCTCGGTAAGCGCAAGATCGGCACCACGGGTCGCGGCATCGGCCCGACCTACGCCGACAAGATCAACCGCGTCGGCATCCGGGTCCAGGACCTGTACGACGAGTCGATCCTCACCCAGAAGGTCGAAGCGGCCCTGGAGGGGAAGAACCAGCTCCTCGCCAAGCTGTACAACCGCCGCGCGATCGACGCCGCGCAGATCGTCGAGGAGATGCTCCAGTACGCGGAGCAGATCAAGCCGTACGTCGCGGACACCACCCTGATCCTCAACAACGCGCTCGACGAGGACAAGGTCGTGCTCTTCGAGGGCGGCCAGGGCACGCTCCTCGACGTCGACCACGGCACGTACCCCTTCGTCACCTCCTCGAACCCGACCGCGGGCGGCGCCTGCACGGGCGCGGGCGTGGGCCCGACGAAGATCTCCCGCGTCATCGGCATCCTCAAGGCGTACACGACCCGCGTCGGCGCCGGCCCGTTCCCGACGGAGCTGTTCGACGAGGACGGCGAGGCGCTGCGCCGCATCGGCGGCGAGCGCGGTGTCACCACCGGCCGTGACCGCCGCTGCGGCTGGTTCGACGCGGTCATCGCCCGCTACGCGACCCGCGTCAACGGCCTGACGGACTTCTTCCTCACCAAGCTCGACGTGCTGACGGGCTGGGAGCAGATCCCGGTCTGCGTCGCGTACGAGATCGACGGCAAGCGCGTCGAGGAGCTGCCCTACTCGCAGACCGACTTCCACCACGCGAAGCCGGTCTACGAGATGCTGCCGGGCTGGTCCGAGGACATCACCAAGGCGAAGACCTTCGCGGACCTGCCGAAGAACGCGCAGGCGTACGTGAAGGCGCTGGAGGAGATGTCGGGCGCCCCGATCTCCGCGATCGGCGTGGGCCCCGGCCGCACGGAGACGATCGAGATCAACTCCTTCCTGTAGGAAGCGGTACGCGGAAGGGCCCGACCACCACTACCCGCGGCGGACGCCGAGCGGCGCGGCCGTCGCGCACGGCCCGGCCCCCACGTACTGGACGGAGGTCCTGAAC